>DAIODV010000154.1:0-8498 GCA_036746615.1 Mycobacterium sp. | reverse complement strand
CGAGCGCCGCGAGCTGGCCGCCAGCAGCACACGGCCGGCCACCTCCAACGCGCGCTGCGCGGCGATCGTGCGACGGATGTAGCGCGCATCGCGCTCGCCACGGGAGTCCTCGATGTCCTGACGGATGGCATCCAGCTCAATGCCCAGGTTTTCGATATCGGCTTCCGTCAGATGCGCGAATACGTCGAGGTCGGTGATAGCCATCGCCTGTCCTTTCCGTAGTCATGCAGTTCCATACCTACGCTATCGTAACCTACGAAACCGTAGGTTACCAGTGGGTAACACCTAAACGTCGAGTACGCAGTCGCCAGATGCAGCCGAAATGCAGGTCTGCACGCGTGTCCCAGGTTCATGTACGACGCCGGTTCGCAGGTCCCGAACATGGCCTTCAACTAGGCCGACGACGCAGGATTGGCAGATACCCATCCGGCAACCGAAGGGCATCTGCACGCCCGTGGATTCCCCGGCATCCATCAACGAGGTCGCCGCGTCGGCGCTGGTGCTTTTTCCGCTCTTTGCAAACGTAACCGTGCCCCCGGCACCGGCCGGCGCTGCGCGGGTTACCGCAAAGCGCTCGAGGTGCAAGCGGTCGCCGATGCCGGCCGTCGACCAGGCGCGCTCAGCCGCGTTGAGCATGGCTTCGGGTCCACACGCCCAGGTCTGCCGGTCGCGCCAGTCGGGCACCTCGGTGTCCAGCTGCGTCAGATCCAGCCGTCCCTGACTGCGGGTGGCGCGCAGCCGCAGCCGGTATCCGGCATGATCGCGGGCCAGCTTGTCGAGCTCCGAGCCGAACATGACGTCATCCCCGGTCGGCGCCGAATGCAGATGGACCACGTCGGTGATCTGATCGTGGCGCACCAGCGTGCGCAGCATCGACATCACGGGGGTAATGCCCGAGCCAGCGGTGATGAACAGCACCTTCGGTGGCGCGGGGTCTGGCAGCACGAAATTGCCCTGCGGTGCAGCCAACCGCACGATGGTCCCGGGCTTCACGCCGCCCACCAGATGCGTGGAAAGGAAGCCCTCCGGCATCGCTTTCACGGTGATCGTGACCGTGCGCGCGCCCTTCACAGGGCTGGAGGTCAGCGAATACGAGCGCCACCGCCAGCGGCCGTCGACCAAGAGCCCGATGCCCATGTACTGGCCAGGCTCATAGTCGAAGCTGAAGCCCCACCCCGGCTTGATGACCAGCGTCGCGGAGTCGTGCGTTTCCCTTCGGACCTGCACGACACGACCCCGCAGTTCGCGCGCCGACCACAGTGGATTGGCAAGGCGCAGATAGTCATCCGGCAACAGCGGCGTGGTGATGCGCTCGGCAAGTTTGCGCAGCGCGTGCCGAGCGGGATGCTGGTAGGTGCGCAGGACAGTCGGAAGCGGGGTTGCGGGGACCTCCGCACCCGGCCTCGTAATTCGCTTGCTCATCGCCAACCTACGGTACCGTAACTTACGGATTTAGAGCAGTTCGAGCAGAAACGGCAGCTCCTGGGTGGCGTACCAAGCCAAGTCGTGGTCCTGCGCGTCACCCACCGTCAGCTCGGCGTCTTCGTCACCGAGGTCGGCCTCGTCGATGACGGCGATCGCCGCCGTCACGTCGGCCTCCGCATCGGCGTTGTCGACGAACGCGGCGACCACATCGTCGATCGTCACCGGTGCCCCGATCCGCACGACGGCGTCGTCGAGATCCGGACGCAATGTCACGTCACCGACGTTGGCGACCAGCACAGCACGTCGCGGTGGCAGCTCGTCGTCAGCGGCGGCCAGCAGACGCAGCGAGGCCAGCGCGGCCTCGCGCAGCGCGACTTCGCCCAGCTCGTCGTCGTCGCCGTGGGCGTAGGCTTCCCGCAGCCGCGGCGTTACGGCAAAAGCCGTGCCGTTCAACGGCATTAACGAACCGTCGGTGACCAGTCGCTGCAGCATAGCCAGCGTTACGGGGACGTAGATCTGCATCGGGTTACTTAGTCGAACCCATCAACGTCGCCACATGGTCGCCGACGTAGGTCGACAGCTCGCGTGGTGGCCGTTGATAGTTGTCGCTCACCACCGGTCGGGCGGGCAGTTTGACCTTGGGCTTCTTCACATCGCGATAGTCAATGGTGGACAACAGATGTGCCATCATGTTGAGCCGGGCATGCTTCTTGACGTCTGATTCCACAACGTACCACGGGCTTTCCGGCGTGTCGGTGTGCACCATCATCTCGTCTTTGGCACGTGAATAGTCCTCCCACCGATACAGCGATTCCAAATCCATCGGGCTGAGTTTCCATTGCCGCACAGGGTCATTCAGTCTCGCATGAAAACGACGCAGCTGCTCGTCTTCGGACACTGAAAACCAGTACTTGCGTAGCAGTATCCCTTCGTCGATCAGCATCTGTTCGAAAATCGGTGTCTGCCGCAGGAACAGCGCATGCTCTTGCGGTGTGCAGAAGCCCATGACTTTCTCGACGCCGGCACGGTTGTACCACGACCGGTCGAAGAGCACGATCTCGCCCTTGGCCGGCAAATGTGCGATATAGCGCTGGTAGTACCACTGCCCCCGTTCCCGATCGGTCGGTGCGGGCAGTGCGGCGATCCGCGCGACGCGCGGGTTGAGATATTCGGTGATCCTTTTGATCGTGCCGCCCTTGCCCGCGCCGTCGCGGCCCTCGAAGATCACGACGATGCGGGCGCCGGAATCCCGAACCCATTCCTGAAGTTTGACGAATTCTGTTTGCAGCCTGAACAATTCGGCTTCGTAAACCTCGTTCGAGATCTTTGGCTGTTTCTTTTGCGCCTGCTGTGAATTGCTCACCATCGAATGGTAGGTCCGCTATAGCGCGGCTTCCAGTAATTCATCAAGCGATTCAGCCAACAGCACCGGTAAGACGTCGACATCGCTCATCGCGTCGCGGTCGGCGTTGATGCCGAAATACAACATGCCGTTATAAGAAGTCACGCCGATGGCCAGCACCTGCTTGTTGAGCAGCGGCGGTACTGCGTAGCTCTCCAACAACTTTGCGCCGGCCACATACATCTGCGACTGTGCGCCTGGCGCATTGGTGATCAACAGGTTGAACAAGCGCGGCGACAGACCCGTAGCGACCCGAATACCCATGGCGTGCAGTGTCGGCGGCGCAAAACCCGACAACGTCACGATGGTTCGGGCATCGACCAGGCTTCCCGCGGTCGGATTGGATTCGGTCGCGTGCGCGATCTGCGAAAGCCGTACAACCGCGTTGCCCTCCCCCACCGGAAGGTCGACCAGAAACGGTGCGACCTGGCTGATCGCCCGCCCGCGGCCCGCCGAGTCGAAAGTCTCGTCGACATAGACCGGCAACGGCGCCATCGCTCGCACGGATGTGGTTGGCGCGGCCGCCTCGCCGCGGGATAACAGCCAGTTTCGCAGCGCGCCGGTAATCACCGCGAGTACGACATCGTTGACGTCGCAGTTGTAGCGCGCTCGGATGGCCCGGTAGTCATCAAGACGTCCGCGCGCAACCGTGAACCGCCGGTTGCGGGACACCGTGGTGTTGAGCGGGCTGCTGGGCGCCGTGCCCCGCGCGAGCGTGCGAGCGACGTCGAACATCCGTCGACCGACATCCACCCATTGGCCGGAACTGGTCGCCAGCTCGGTGACCCCAGAGCGGACCGCCCGCAGCTGCGCTCGAGGCCGGGTTGCCCAGTCGCCGATGGCGCCCAACAACAGCCGTGTGGTGCCCGGTTCACGCGCCGGCACCCAGATGTCCTCGGCAAATGGCGTCGGACGGCGGCTGCGGTCGGCGATGACGTGGCCGATCTCCACCGCACCCATTCCGTTGATCAACGACTGGTGCGACTTGGTGTAAAGAGCGAGGCGGTTCTTGGCCAGGCCCTCCACCAAGTACATCTCCCAGAGTGGCCGCGATTTGTCCAGCGGTCGTGCGGCCAGCCTGCCGATCAGTTCGTGCAACTGCTCGTCGCTGCCCGGCGACGGCAGCGCCGAGCGCCGAACGTGGTAAGTGATGTCGAAATCGCGGTCGTCGATCCACACCGGCCGCGCCAGGCCCATCGTCACTTCGCGGACCTTCTGGCGGTAGCGCGGTATCTGCGGCAGCCGCTGCTCGACCGTGGCGAGCAACGTCTCATAGCTCAGCCCGGCGCGCGGCTGGCGCAGAATCGCCAGCGAGCCCACATAGAGCGGCGTGGCGGTGTTCTCCAGCTGATAGAACGACGCGTCCGAAGTGGACAACCTCGCCACGTCGCCTCTCCCCTTTGCAAATTCACCGAACTGATGGATCTGCCGCTCACGGTAACCGCCGCTGCGGGCGTGCTGCAGCGCGGGTACGCGCACGCGAGGATTGTGCGATGATCATCACAGGTCGTCTGCCACTCTCCCGCAGACCTACTTTTCGGTTCCTTCGTAAGCATTGGGAGAGTGCAGTGTTGACCAGCCCCACCCCAGCCGACCGCGACGCGTTCGCCGTCACCCCTGTCGTCGACTATGAGCCGCCCGCGCAGGATCTGCGGCGTTGTCGACCGCCCACGCCCACAGCGCTGCGACGACCCAATACGCGTGTGCAGCAGCGACATTCCGGCCGGCCCGCGACGGCAGGCGGATCGTCGAGCACGTCCGCACCGATGCGGCAGGCGGCGTGCTTCGCCGACGCCGCGCTGCGGCGGGTCCTGGAGGTCCTCGACCGTCGCCGCCCGGTTGCGCAGCTACAGGGGCTGTTGGCCGCCGGGCTCGTTGACTCGGTGTTGTGCGCCAATCGGTTCACGGCGAGCCGCGACGGGTCAGCGGTGTTGCGCCGGTTGCGGCTGCAGGCGGTGGGTGCCCCGAACCGAGTCACCGCGGCCGAGGTGTTCGGCAGCTATAGCCGCGGAGGTCGCATCCATGCCATCGCATGCCGCATCGAACGCGCCGCGGGCGGACGCTGGCAGGTGGTCGCACTACATATCGGCTGACGGCAGCTAGGTCGCCGGACGTGGGCCACCGGTGAAACGGGCGAGCAACGGCCCGACGATCGCCAACACGAAGACATAGGCCGTCGCCAGCGCAGAAACCCCGGTGGCCGCCGAGCCGACCAGACCGATGATGATCAGCGAAAACTCGCCCCTGGCCACCAACGTCGTGCCGGCGCGCAACTGCCCGCGCCGGGCCACGCCCTCGCGTCGGGCGGCGAATACCCCGGTGGCGATCTTCGTCGCCGAGGTGACCGCGGCCAGTAACACCGCCACCGGAAGCATAGGTACGAGCTTGGCCGGATTCACCGGCAGGCCGACCGCGACGAAGAAGATCGCGGCAAACAGATCGCGCAGCGGACCCAGCACTTTGCGGGCCCGGTCGGCGGTCTCACCGGTGAGGGTGAGGCCCACCAGAAAGGCGCCCACGGCGGCCGACGCGTGCATCTTCTCGGCTAGCGCGGCAACGATCAACGTGATTCCGACAACCCTGAGCAGCAGCTGCTCGTTATCCGGGTGGGTGACCAGCCGACCGACAAGGTGGCCCCAGCGATACGACGCGGCAAACGCGATACACAGTGCGGCCACCGCTGCGGCCATGCCGCCGATCGCCACCAGCCAACCCTGGCCCGCGCCGAGAACCGCCACCAACGGCAGAAAGGCAGCCATCGCGAAGTCCTCGAGCACCAAAACCGCGAGCACGGCCGGTGTTTCGCGGTTACCCAGCCGCTTCAGGTCCTCCAGCAAGCGCGCGATAAGACCCGACGACGACACATAGGTCACGCCGGCCAACGCGAGGATGCTGATGCCGTTGAGCCCGAGCTCCCACCCGACCACCGCGCCGGGCGTGGCGTTCAGCACCAGATCGACTACAGCGGAAGGCAAATGGCGACGCAAGCTGCTCGAGAATTCGGTTGCCGAGAACTCCAGACCCAAAGTCAGCAACAGCAGCACGATACCGATCGGTGCGCCCGTCGTGATGAACTGACCGGCCGTGGTCACCGGAGTGATACCGCCGTTTCCCAGCGCCAGACCGGTCAGCAGATACAGGGGTATCGGGGAAAGCGCGAAGCGGCGAGCGACCGTACCCAGCAATGCGAGCGCGGTGAGGACGGCGCCGAGCTGCAGGAGGAGCGGCGCCGAAATTTGCACGGGCTCAGCCGTTATCGACGAGTTGAACGACCTGAGCGATGCCGTCTTCGGTGCCGACCACGATCAGTACGTCGTCGGCATGCAGCATTTCGCTCGGTCCCGGCGACGCAAGCACCTGCTCGTTGCGCACGATCGCCACGATCGACGCGCCGGTGCGGGTGCGGGCATGGGTGTCCCCGAGCGGCCGGTCGGCGTACGGGCTGCCCGGCCGGATGTGGACTTGGCCGGACTCCAGCCCAGGTACTTCGCGGACCAGCTCGGTGATCCGCGGCGCACCCAGAATCTGGGCGACCGCCTCGGCCTCTTCATCGGTGAAGTGAAAGATCGGCTGGGCCTGATCGGGATCGTCGGGCGCGTACCGGACGACATCGAATTCGCCGCTGCGCCGCGCAACGATCCCGATCCGCTGGCCGTCGTGGCTGGTGAACTCGTAGCGCACGCCGATGCTGGGCAGCAGCACCTCTTTGACGTCCACGCGCTGCTACCGCCGCTTGGCGGATTTCGGCTTGGCGTGGCGACCCTGCCGGCGCGCGGCTTCCCGCCGCTCGCGTCGACTGCCGCCCGCCCCGGCCGCCGCGGTGTGCGCGTCGCCGTTGCCCTGCACTTGCGCAGAACCGTCCTCGGCCGGCCCGGAATACGTCAATTCAGGAGCTTCGGTCTGAATTCCTTTGGCACGCAACGCCGTTGCCGGTTCATGCGATCCGGCCGACCCGCCGGCGACTCGCTGCTGTGCGCTGGCCGCCGCGGCCGTGGCGAACTCCGCCAGATCCTCCGGCTCCGCAACCGGTCCCACCTGCGGGGCCGGCACCGCCTCGACCGAGACGTTGAACAAGAAGCCGACCGACTCTTCCTTGAGGCCCTCGAGCATGCCGGTGAACATGTCGTAGCCTTCGCGCTGATACTCCACCAGGGGATCGCGTTGCGCCATCGCACGCAGGCCGATGCCCTCTTTGAGGTAGTCCATCTCGTAGAGATGCTCACGCCACTTGCGGTCGATGACGTTGAGCAACACGTTGCGCTCCAGCTGGCGCATCGCGCCCTCGCCGGCGAGCTCCTCGAGCTCGGCCTCGCGTTCGGCATACGCGCGTTCGGCGTCTTCGATCAACGCGTCGAGCAGTTCCTCACGGGTGAGCTCGCCGGGCTCGCCGATCGCCTCGGAGTCGATCAGATCCTTGTGGTCGATCTTGACGGGATACAGCGTTTTCAGTGCCTCCCAAAGCTTCTCGAGATCCCAGTCCTCGGAGTAGCCCTCGGCGGTTGCTCCGTTGACGTAGGCAGTGATCACGTCGACGAGCATGTCGTGCGCTTGCTGCTGGAGGTTCTCGCCCTCGAGGATGCGGCGGCGCTCTTCGTAGATGACCTTGCGCTGCTGGTTCATCACCTCGTCGTACTTGAGGACGTTCTTGCGGACCTCGAAGTTCTGCTGCTCAACCTGCGTCTGCGCGCTCTTGATGGCGCGGGTCACCATCTTGGCTTCGATGGGCACGTCGTCGGGCAGGTTGAGTCGGGTCAGCAGCGTTTCCAGCGCCGCGCCGTTGAAGCGCCGCATCAACTCATCGCCCAGCGACAGGTAGAAGCGCGACTCACCGGGGTCGCCCTGGCGACCGGAGCGGCCGCGCAGCTGATTGTCGATGCGCCGGGACTCGTGGCGTTCGGTGCCCAGCACGTAGAGGCCGCCGGCCTCGATCACTTCCGTGGCCTCCTCGGCGGCCTCGGCCTTGACCACGGGCAGCTCCTCGTGCCACGCCTCCTCGTACTCGTCGGCTGTTTCCACGGGGTCGAGGCCTCGTGCGCGCAGCCGCTTGTCGGTGAGAAAGTCGACGTTGCCGCCCAAGACGATGTCGGTGCCGCGGCCGGCCATGTTGGTGGCGACCGTGATGGCCCCGCGCCGCCCGGCTTCGGCGATGATGTTGGCCTCTTGTTCGTGGTACTTGGCGTTGAGCACGTTGTGCGGGATGCGCCGCTTCTGGAATTGGCGCGACAGGTACTCCGAGCGCTCCACGCTGGTGGTACCGATCAGCACCGGCTGGCCCTGCTCATAGCGCTCGCTGACGTCGTCGACGACCGCGATGTACTTGGCTTCCTCGGTTTTGTAGATGAGGTCGGATTGGTCGGTGCGGATCATCGGTTTGTTGGTCGGGATCGTGACGACGCCGAGCTTGTAGATCTCGTGCAGTTCGGCGGCCTCGGTTTGCGCGGTGCCGGTCATGCCGGAGAGCTTGTCGTAGAGCCGGAAATAGTTCTGCAGCGTGATCGTGGCCAGCGTCTGGTTCTCGGCCTTGATCTCGACATGCTCTTTGGCCTCGATGGCCTGGTGCATGCCCTCGTTGTAACGGCGCCCGATCAACACGCGGCCGGTGAACTCATCGACGATCAGCACCTCGCCGTCGCGCACGATGTAGTCCTTGTCGCGGGCGAATAGCTCCTTG
>DAIODV010000153.1:0-8537 GCA_036746615.1 Mycobacterium sp. | reverse complement strand
GGCGGAGACGCTGGTCTACCAGACGGAGAAATTCGTCAAGGAACAGCGCGAGGCCGAAGGTGGTTCGAAGGTTCCCGAGGACACCCTCAACAAGGTCGACGCCGCGGTCGCCGACGCCAAGAAGGCGTTGGAAGGCAGCGACATCGGCGCGATCAAGTCCGCGATGGAGAAGCTGGGCCAAGAATCGCAGGCGCTCGGCCAGGCGATCTACGAGGCCACCCAAGCCGAGCAAGCGGCGGGCGGCGGTCCCAGCGGCGACGGGTCCGGCGGTGCCGATGACGTCGTCGACGCGGAGGTGGTCGACGATGAGCGGGAGGCCAAGTGACCGAAGGCGACCCGCGCGAACAGGTGACGGTCACCGACAAGCGGCGGATTGATCCCGAGACCGGCCAAGTACGCCACGTGGCTTCCGGGGCCGCCCCCACCGGGGCGGCGCCGGAGGCCGCCAGCCCGACAGCCGACGAACACGACCCCGCCGCGGACAAGGTTGCCGAGCTCACCGCTGATTTGCAGCGCGTGCAGGCCGACTACGCCAACTACCGCAAGCGGGCGTTGCGCGATCAGGAGGCGATCGCCGAGCGCGCCAAGGCCGGCGTCGTCAGCCAATTACTCGGTGTGCTCGACGATCTCGACCGCGCGCGTAACCACGGGGATCTGGAGTCCGGCCCGCTGAAGTTGGTCGCCGACAAATTACTCGGCGCGCTGACCGGGCTTGGGTTGACGGCGTTCGGCGCCGAGGGCGACGACTTCGACCCGGTACTGCACGAAGCGGTGCAGCACGAGGGCGACGGTGGCGAGGGCTCGAAGCCGGTGATCGGCAACGTGATGCGGCACGGCTACAAGCTGGGCGACCAGGTGCTGCGACACGCGTTGGTCGGTGTGGTGGACACAGTCGCGGAAAATGCAGTCGAGGTGAACCCAGCCGATAACGACGCCGACGCGGGCGCTCAGAACGCAGAATCAGAGTCGACGGAGGAGTGATCACTCCAGGAAGGTGGAAGGGGGTGACGCGATATGGCCCAACGCGAGTGGGTCGAAAAGGACTTCTATAAGGAGCTAGGCGTCTCCTCTGATGCCAGCGCCAAAGAGATCAAGACGGCTTACCGCAAACTGGCTTCCGATCTGCATCCAGACAAGAACCCCGCCGGCGCCGATCGGTTCAAGGCGGTCTCCGAGGCGTACAGCGTGTTGTCCGACGAGGCCAAGCGCAAGGAGTACGACGAAACCCGCCGGCTGTTCGCCGGCGGCGGATTCGGGCGCAGATTCAATGGCGGCGACTTCGGCGGCGGCTTCAACGTGGGCGGCTTCGGCGGTGACGGCGCCGACTTCAACCTCAACGATCTGTTCGACGCCGCAGGCCGCACCGGCGGCACCAATATCGGTGACCTGTTCGGTGGCCTGTTCGGGCGTGGCGCTTCGCCACGCCCCAGCCGTCCCCGCCGCGGCAACGACTTGGAGACCGAAGCCGAGCTGAGCTTCATGGAAGCCACCAAGGGCGTGGCGATGCCGCTGCGGCTGACCAGTCCGGCGCCGTGCACCAACTGCCACGGCAGCGGGGCCAGGCCGGGCACCAGCCCGAAGGTCTGCCCGACCTGTAACGGCGCGGGCGTAATCAGCAGCAACCAAGGCGCTTTCGGCTTCTCTGAGCCGTGCACCGATTGCCGCGGCAGCGGGTCGATCATCGAGCACCCGTGCCAGGAGTGCAAGGGCACTGGCGTCACCACCCGCACCCGCACCATCAACGTGCGGATCCCGCCGGGTGTCGAGGATGGACAACGGATCCGGCTGGCCGGCCAGGGTGAGGCCGGATTGCGCGGCGCGCCGTCCGGCGACCTCTATGTCACCGTGCACGTGCGGCCGGACAAGGTCTTTGGCCGCGATGGCGATGACCTCACCGTCACCGTTCCGGTCAGCTTCACCGAATTAGCTTTGGGTACAACGCTTTCTGTACCGACGCTGGAAGGCAAGGTCGGTGTCCGGGTGCCGAAGGGCACTGCCGACGGTCGCATTCTGCGGGTGCGTGGACGCGGTGTGCCCAAGCGGTCCGGCGGCCAGGGCGACCTGCTAGTCACCGTCAAAGTGGCCGTTCCCCCGAACCTGGAAGGTGCGGCGAAGGAAGCACTGGAGGCCTACGCGGTCGCCGAGCGTTCAAGCGGATTCGATCCGCGGGCCGGATGGGCAGGTAGCTGATGGCAAAAAAGGGCGATGCGCGGGCCTTCTTGATCTCGGTGGCCGCCGAGCTGGCCGGCATGCACGCGCAGACGCTGCGCACCTATGACCGGCTCGGTCTGGTCAGCCCCCGCCGCAGTTCTGGTGGTGGACGCCGTTATTCGCAGCACGACGTCGAGCTGCTGCGTGAAGTGCAGCGGCTGTCCCAGGACGAGGGCGTCAATCTCGCTGGGATCAAACGCATTATCGAGCTGACCAATCAGGTCGAGGCGCTACAGTCCCGGCTGGCCGAAATGGCGGCCGAGATCGAGGCGCTGCGGGCCAACCAGCGACGTGAAGTCGCGGTGGTGCCCAAGAGCACTGCAGTGGTGGTCTGGCAGCCGCGGCGCTAGATCTAAACACGGATCGAAAACTGCGCGACGCCCCAATCGCCAGGCTGCGCCGACCGATAACCTCCGCGACGCAGCGCGTCGGTGGGGGCGGCCATCGGCTCGAAGCACACCACGTCCTCGCTGGGCGGCGCGAAGATCTGCGCCGCCGGATACCCCTGCTCGAAGTGGACCTCGATACGGCGGCCACCACCGGACACCGCGAACACCGCGCCGTCGGCAACCTCGTCATACCCGTCGTCAAAAGCCTTCTCGCCCAACGCTTCAGTCGTAGCTGGCTGCCTTGCCGTCTCACCGGTGGGCAGTCCCTGCTCGTCGAGCTTCAAGTGCCGCAACGGGGGGGTCTCGATGATCCACTGGTCGCGCGGCACATCCGGCAATTGCAGATACGGGTGGAAACCGAAACACAACGGCACCGGCCGATCCCCGGTGGGAGCTATGGAGCTTCGCACCCGCAAGGCACGCTCGAACAGCGTGACAGTGAGCGACAGCCGATGCGGAAACGGAAAGCTGGCCAACAAGTCCTCATCGCCGAAGTCGATTTCGGCCGTCAGCTCATTGGGCGACTCATGTGTCACCCGCCAGTTCGGGTAGGCGGCAAGAACGCCGTGGATCGGCAGCCCGTTGGGATCAGTCCTCACCCCATGCTGGCTGGCAGTCAACGTGACTGTCTCACCCTCGGCCGTATAAGTGTTGGCGCCCAGTCGATTTGCCCACGGATACAGGATCGGGATGCCCATCGTCTTGCCATCGGCCACATAGGCGTCCAGTCCGCGGCGCTGCCCGAGCAGCTCGACGCCCGCGTCCGTCAGTGAGATGCCAATCATGCCGGCGTCCGGGACGAACTGCGCTTCCAGATTTGACGACGGGTCGCGCAGCGTGACGATGTGCACGACATTCACACTAGCTGTGCAGCGGATCGTGCTGGATGCGCTCCGGCGGCGCACCTTTGGCGATCAACGCGGCCTTGGTGGCGCGCACCATCTCCGGCCCGCCGCAGATCAGGATTTGCCGGTCCCCCCAGCCGCCGTATCTGGTGACGACGTCCATCAGCTTGCCGGTCTGGCGCAGATGCAGTCCGCGCGGCGGGGTGACATCGGGATAGTCGGCGGCCCAAGCGGGGTCGCTCTTGTGCTCGGAGACCGGCGTCACCGACAGCCAGGGATTGTGAGTGGCGACCTGCCACAGGGTGGGCAGATCGTAGAGCTCACACGGGTAGCGGCCACCGAAGAACATGTGCACCCGCGGGTTCACACCCCAGCGGGTGAGGTCCATGACGATCGAGCGCAACGGCGCCAACCCTGTGCTGCCCGCCACCATCAGCACATCGCCGCCGTCGCGGTCGACCTGCAGGCCGCCATGCGGGCTCGAGAGCCGCCACTGGTCACCGGCCTGGGTCTCGTTGACGATGGCGTTGCTGACCAGGCCGCCCGGCACGGCCCGGACATGGAACTCGATGGCGCCGCTGTCATCCGGCGGGATCGCTGGTGTCAGGTAGCGCCACCGCCGCGGGCACTGCGGCACCGCGACGTTGACGTACTGGCCGGCGTGATAGTCCATCGGGCGGTCCAGCTGCAGCCGGACCACGGCCAGATCACGCGAGACCCGCAAGTGTTCGACGACCGTGCCGTCCCACCACGCCGGCCCCTGCTCGGCGTCCGCGGCACCGCACATCACTCCGGTGATCAGGTTCAGCGACTGCTGGGCAGCCGCGTCGAGCGCATCGGTCCACGTCTCTGCCAACTCGTCGCGCAGGGTCGCGTGCAGTGCCCGGCTCAACGTTTCGTAGTGCTCGGGCAGCACCCCGTATTTGCGATGGTCGCGTCCCAGCTGAGCCAAAAACGCCACCGGCTCTTCGGCGCGCTGGGCAACCAACTCCCCGTAAACCCAGTGCAGCGCGTGCGCGAAGGCGGCCCGCTGGTCGGCCATGTCTGGCGGGAAGAGGTCACGCGGTGAGACATCGAAGGAAAACCACCGGGTGAAAAAGCGGCCAATGAGTCCGTTGGCGTCGTCCGGGTCGATGGCGGCATGCAACATCGCCAGCGCATCCCGGTCGTTAAGGCTCACGCCCGACGATTTTATCCGCGGTTCACCGGTGCTCAGTAAAGCTTGTGAGCGCCGTTATAGAACACCATCAAGCCGATCAACACCAGGATCGCCGCGAGCAACGCGGCATTGTTGGGTTCCATCCAGTCCTTGATCCGCGCCATCGAATCATCGAGGCGGTGTCCGGCGCCCGCGTAAGCCAGAACCGGGATGGCGACAGTGGATGCGGCGACAGCAAGAAAGATCGCGCCAGTGATCCAGTCTCCGGCGATGCTCAGCGAGCTGCTGCCGATGGCCAAACCGGCCAAGGCACACATGATGAGGACCTCAAGCCGGACGACCACCAACACCGCCCCTGTGATGCCCGCGCGCGGTGGCGTCAGGGTCGCGAAAGACCGCATCCACCTTGGAGATTCGGTGTGGCCGTGCCGGGTCAACCACCGGTAGATGCCGAACCCGATGAGCGCCAATCCGATGACGACGCGCAGCCACGACGCCCACGTCGGGGGAGACTGGCGCAGCCCGGAGAGCGCGCCGGAGGACGCGACGAAGATCGCGGTCAGCGCAACCAGGCCCAGCACCCAGCCGCCGAGGAAGGCGAGACTAGTCGGCCGAGGGTGTGGCGCCTGCAGCACCAGCACCGCAGGAATGACTGACAACGGCGAGATCGCGATGACCAGTCCGAGCGGAATCAGCGTGGTCAGTACGGAACCCCAACTTCCTGTCACGGGCTGAATCTTCGCATCTAAGTCCGGCGGGGCGAGCCAACACGGCTTAGTCGCTTAGCGTTTTCGGCGCAGCGTCCACGCCGGCACCCAGTGCGTGACGGTTTTGCGCTTCGACCCGTAGGCGATCGGGTAGGTCACCAGCCCCCACCAGTCGCCCTGCTCGCAAATGCCCCAGCAGCTCAGCCGGCCCTCGACAACCTTGTGCAGCTGCAGGCCGTTCGGGTGGTACCGCCCCGAGCGGTGCGGCTCGCGGGGAAACAGCACGGTCAGGTCGATCAGGACCGTGATCGGTGGGCGCACCACTCGAAACGGGTCGCGGACCGGCTGCCCGTTGTATCCGATCGACGCGAGGTCGCCCACTGATCGATCATACGTTCGAATTGGCGCTAGAGCGGAATGGGAATTATTGCTCCCAGCAGCGCGAGCGGGATTATTCCGAGGTCGGCGGCGATCGGCGTGCCGATCGCGTCAATCGGATTGGTCGCTACCTCGGAGGTGAAGAAGTTGTAGTCGATTTCGGGCAGCGTGATGAGCAGCGCGCTGGCTACGTCGAGCAGTGGCAGACCGGTGTGCGGCGGGAAGGTGTCCAAAAGATCCTGCGGGGTCAGGGGTACGACGCCGGTGAACGTGGTGCCCGGGATGACTTTCGCCGCCTGCAGAAGTTCGTCCAGCCAGGTCGGCAGCGTGTACTGATAGTTGCTCGGACTGGCCAAGTCCTTGAGCGCATCGGTGATGCCTTGCTGCAGTCCGTTGGCCAAAGCTTGCGGGACCTGCTCGAGGACACTGGAACTCGGCAGGAACCCCAACGTTGTCGCTACGTCGGCATCGCCTTGAGTCCAGCCACCCAAATAGTTGTCGGCGACGTTGCCGTAGCCCAGGTTCACCAACACGGACATGTCCGGGTTCAGCAGATCGGCCAGCGGGTTGCCGATGAACGGAATCAGCTGCAACGGCTCCAGCAGCGGCAGCGTCGTGTCGGGAATCATGTAGTAGTTGGTCAGCGTGTCGGCCGCCGTCGTCGGTAGCAGGATGGCGTCCTGGATCTGTGTTTCGGTCAGACCCAGGTAGGCGGTGTGCTGAAGGGCGATGCCCAACAGGGCGTTGATGTCAGACAGCGGGTCGATCGGATACTGCGGGAAGTCGGCGAAGCCGTCGTACTCGGCCGTGTACACGTCGGTCGGGTAGAGATCAGACGCTTCGGGGCCGCTGAAGGTCAGGCCCAGGCTCGGAATGGTCGGCTCCGTACCGGCCGGCAGGTCGAAGCGTTCGAGAATGCCTCCGTTGGGTGCACTTTCATCGCCGACGAGCACGAAGTGCACATCATTACTGGGCACACCTTGGCTCGCGAGCTCCGGCATCAGCAGCGACGAGAGCACCGCGCTTTGGGAGTAGCCGAAAACATCGACGGGGTTCGCGGCGTCGACGTGCCCGCCGGCGATTTGGTTCAAGATCGCGGCGTCCAGGATCTGTGCTCCTTGGGCCGCCGACTTGTCGAACTCCTCGGTGAAGGGACCGGTGAACGGGTATAGCCCTTCCGGTGTGGTGAGGATCTGCGTCGTGCCGGTGAAGCCGCGCGGCTCCAAGTACAAGGTGTCGACGAAATCGGCGTAGGTCGGACTGGGCGTGGAAAGGAAGCTCCCACCGATGACGAATGCCGTGCCATCCCCGAGCGGAGAATCCGCAGTGTCAGCGCTGGCCGGTGGTGTTGCCTGGGTGACCGCCAGCAGGCTGATGCCCGCACTGGCGACACCGGCAGTGAGCAAGAGACGAGGCACACGGTGCATGGCTCTAGTCCTTTGACGTCGCAGCTGCCTCGCGAACCTTACTTGAAAGTAAGCTTAATTTCTACTGAGTGCGCCGCCGACCAAAAATTCGGTAGAGTTGAGCGGAACAGACTCAACATTGACGACGTTGGACTACGCGACAAGCATTTTTAGTTGGGCCCCCGTTGGGCCCTTCTCGACCCAGATGGAGGTGTCGTGGACTCGTTTAACCCGACAACCAAGACGCAGGCGGCCCTCACGTCGGCCCTGCAGGCGGCGACGGCCGCCGGCAATCCGGAGATCAGGCCGGCTCATCTGCTGTTGGCCCTGCTGACGCAGAACGACGGGATTGCCGCGCCGCTGCTGGAGGCTGTCGGCGTCGAGCCCGCCACAATCCGTACGGAAGCCCAGCGCCTGGTCGAGCGGCTGCCGCAGATCAGCGGCGCCAGCTCGCAACCGCAGCTGTCGCGCGAATCGCTGGCCGCCATCACCACCGCCCAGCAGCTTGCCACCGAGATGGACGACGAATACGTCTCCACCGAACACTTGATGGTGGGGTTGGCCACCGGCGACTCCGACGTCGCCAAGCTGTTGACCGGACATGGCGCCTCGCCGCAAGCGTTGCGCGACGCGTTCGTCAAAGTCCGCGGCAGTGCGCGCGTCACGAGCGCGGACCCCGAGGCCACCTATCAGGCGCTCGAGAAGTACTCCACCGACCTGACCGCCCGCGCCCGCGACGGCAAACTCGACCCAGTTATCGGGCGGGACAACGAGATTCGCCGCGTCGTGCAGGTGCTATCCCGTCGCACCAAGAACAACCCGGTGCTGATCGGTGAGCCGGGCGGCGGCAAGACCGCGATCGTCGAGGGCCTGGCGCAGCGCATCGTCGCCGGCGACGTGCCCGAGAGCTTGCGCGACAAGACCGTCATCAGCCTGGACCTGGGTTCTATGGTGGCAGGCGCCAAGTATCGCGGTGAGTTCGAGGAACGCCTCAAGGCCGTCCTCGACGACATCAAAAACTCTGCCGGGCAGATCATCACGTTCATCGACGAGCTGCACACCATCGTCGGCGCCGGCGCGACCGGCGAATCGGCGATGGACGCCGGCAACATGATCAAGCCGATGCTGGCCCGCGGCGAACTGCGCCTGGTTGGCGCCACCACGCTCGACGAGTACCGCAAGCACATCGAGAAGGACGCCGCGTTGGAGCGGCGCTTCCAGCAGGTCTTCGTCGGTGAACCGTCGGTCGAGGACACCGTCGGCATCCTGCGCGGGCTGAAGGACCGCTATGAGGTCCACCATGGTGTGCGCATCACCGACTCCGCGCTGGTCGCCGCGGCCACGTTGTCCGACCGCTACATCACCGCCCGGTTCCTGCCGGACAAGGCCATCGACTTGGTCGACGAGTCCGCGTCGCGCCTACGGATGGAGATCGACTCGCG
>DAIODV010000152.1:0-8592 GCA_036746615.1 Mycobacterium sp. | reverse complement strand
GCGCGAGGCCAGGCGGCCGGTGGTGCTGGCCGGGCACGGGGCGGCGCGTGCCGACGCGACGGCGGCGTTGGTGCGGTTCTCGGAGAAGTTCGGGATCCCGGTGGCCAACACCTTCCACGGCAAGGGCGTCATGCCCGACGACCACCCCAACAGCATCGGAACCATCGGGTTCATGCGACACGACTACGTCAACTTCGGATTCGACAATGCCGACGTGGTGATCGCCGTCGGCTACGAGTTGCAGGAATTCGACCCAGTCCGCATCAACCCCAAGTCCGACAAGAAGATCATCCACCTCCATCGCTTTCCGGCGGAGGTCGACGCGCACTACTCCGTCAACGTCGGGATCATCGGCGACATCAGCGCCTCACTCGACGCGCTCGCCGAGGCACTCGCCGACCATACCTTCGACTCTGATCCGGACATACCGGGCTCGGGCCTTCTCGATGAGGAATTCGCTCGGGGGCAACAAGATTCGCGATATCCACTGGCGCCCGCCCGGGTGGTCGCCGATACCCGGGCGGCACTGGACCGTAGCGACATCGTTTTGGTTGACACCGGCGCCACCAAGATGTGGATGGCCCGGCTCTACCCGACGTATGAGTGCAACACATGTTTGATCTCAAATGGCTTGTCCACGATGAGCTTCGCGCTACCCGGAGCTCTCGGTGTCAAATTGGCCCGGCCGGAGTCCAAGGTGCTGGCCGTCGTCGGTGACGGCGCGTTCTTGATGAACTCCCAAGAGATCGAAACAGCCGTCCGGGAGCGGATACCACTCGTTGTCCTGATCTGGGAAGACGGCGGGTACGGCCTTATCGAATGGAAGATGGATCTCGAACTCGGCGAGCACCATTACGTGCGGTTCGGCAATCCCGACATCGTGAGCTATGCAGAAAGCTTCGGCGCCAAGGGCTATCGAATCTTTCACGCCGAGGAACTGCTGCCTACCTTGAAGGCTGCGCTCGACGACGACGGCGTCTCGCTGATCTGCTGTCCGGTCGATTACTCGGAAAATCTGCGACTGACCGACCGGCTCGGCGAGCTCGACGAGACGCTCTAGTCGGCCGACATCGGACGAAGGTAGTTGCCTTCCAGCGTGCGATGCCACCATGCGTGATCGCGCCGTAGTTCGGTTGCAGTCGTGAAGCGGTATCGGTAGAGCTGAGCGCGCACATACCGCGGCGGGGAATCCGGGAACGGATTGTGCCGCAGCAGGCGCAGCGTCGCGGGATCATTCTGCAAGAGCCGCACCATAAATGGTCGAAGCCAGGGGTAGGCATAGTGCGGCGAGATCGCGGCAAACCACATCAGCCAGTCCAGCCGCAGGTGATAGGGCGCCCACTGCGGCGGCACCCGCCGCACCGATCCGGGCTTGCCCTTGAACTCGTATTCTTTCCACACCGTCTGGCTGGTGAGCTTGTCTTCGTCGGTACCTTCGATCACCACCTCGCGGCGAGTTCGGCCGACGGTGCCGAACGCACCGTAGGTGTTGATCAAGTGATATGCATTGAACGACATGTTCATTCGCTGCCGCCGGGAGATCATGTTGGCCACCGGGAAATAGGTCAGCATCACTGTTTGCACAGCAAATACGATCACTAGGCCCGCGAACCAGGGTGGAGCCGCGGTCAGCGCCGGCTGCGTGGGGATCGGTAGCACCGCCGCGGCCGACGACACGTCGATTGCGCTGCAGCCCAACAGGATCGTCAACCAATTGAGCCAGGCGAAGTTGCCGGACACCACCAGCCACAGTTGGGTGATGACGACGATCGCTCCGGCGATGCTGGCCACCGGCTGCGGGGCGAACAATCCGAACGGAACGACGAGCTGCGAGAAATGGTTGCCGAGGACTTCCACCCGATGCAGCGGTTTGGGGAGGTGGTGAAAGAACCAGCTCAGCGGACCGGGCATCGGCTGAGTTTCATGGTGGTAGTACAGGCAGGTCAGGTCGCGCCAGCATGAATCGCCGCGCAGCTTGATCAGTCCCGCGCCGAACTCGAGCCGGAATAACAGCAAGCGCGCCATCCACATCGCCAGCAACGGCGGCGCTACCCGCTCGTTGCCGAGGAAGACCGCTAGGAAGCCCGCCTCCAGCAATAGCGACTCCCAGCCGAACGAGTACCACGTTTGACCGACGTTGACGATCGATAGGTAAAGCAGCCAGAGCAGCAGCCACACCACCATCACCGCCCACAGCGGCAGTACGTCTGCCAAACCCAATGCCATCGCCGTTGAGAGCAGCGCACCCAACCAAGCGAGCGTGGCAAAGAACCGATCGGAATAGTGAAAGTGGAAGATGCTCGGCGCTTGTCCGAAAGATTGCCGGGCCAGATACTTCGGGACCGGCAGCAGCCCGTTCTCACCTAGCAGCGCCCGGAACTGGCGTGCCGCGCCGACGAACGCGAGCACGTAGACGATCGCGATGCCGCGCTCGAGTATCAGCCTGCCCAGCCAATACTCGGGTGCGTTAAACCATCCCATGGCCGTGACTCCTCGCACGGTGGACGTCTGTCACTATCCTGCCGGATTAACGGACCTGCGGAGGCGCAATCCCTGCGATGACGGCTCCCATGTTGGCCAGCGCGATGTTGTGTCGATCCCAGTAGCTGTCGTGCGGTCCTGGGTCCGCGGCCAAATGACCGGCACCAAATTTCGGCGCCGTGGGATTGGGCCCGAGCGTCCATTCGGTGACTGCACCGCTGAGGCCGATGAGGTCGTTGGCCGCGCGCATCGCGTACACGTGGGCGCCGGGAGCCAGGCTGAGCGCACCCGCGCGCTCTACCAGCATCCCCGGGCTGCCGACCGCGATCACGTTGTCGGCATCGAGGTGATGTCCACCCGAGGCGGCCGCGCCGACCACAGTCGAGCCGTAGCTGTGACCAATGACGGTGTCGATCGACGGTTTCCCGACGTGCGACGCGCGAAGCCCGCTTTCAACCGCGTCCAACCCCGCCGCGCCCGCGCGAGCGGGATCACGAAAGGCCGCGTGGCTCAAGTTCATTGGACGGTCATACCCCATCCATGTCGTGATCGACACATCGCGAGGGCCAAGAGTTTTGTCCGCGGCACGTGCAGCGTTGTGCATTGCCACAGCTCTTGCGTCGCTGAACGGCAACCGGGCCAGGTCCTGGCCGGTGCCGGGTACGAATATGCCGTTGCGCTTGGCGTAATCCGGGTTCCCGATAGCCACCGCCACATGGCCACTCTCATCGAGGTAACCCAGGTAGCGGCGCATCCCGTCGGGACGGTCGAGGCCGGCGCGTACCGCCTGATATCCCTGCAGATGGTGTCGAGCCGCCGCCAGTTGTACTTGCAGCGCATAGAGCGCCCCGTCATCGGTGCGGTGGCCGGCCAGCATCGCGTCGACGTTGTGTTGCCACCGGTCGACGTCAGCTTCAGTCTGCTGCTGCAGCTCCTGAAGGTGCAGTCGGTTGTAGTGGTCTTTGCCCAAGTGATCCATTGGCTCCCAGGACATTCCGGCGTGGTTGCCGATGGTGTGGTCTCGGTTGTAAAGCCAGTCCTTTTCCTCCGGGGTGAGCTGATTCCACAACTCGTTGAACTGCGTCGGTTCATTGGGCAGCGGCGCAGAAAGCACATCCCGGATGTGCGGCCGATCGTCATGCGGACTAGGCGGAATGGGTAGGTCTCCGTCGGCGAAATTGATCGCGTTCGCCAGCTCCGCGTCGACCGCGTTAGCCTGCGCCACAATGACGTCTAGCCGTGGCTGCAGCTGCATTTCGGCGATCAGGGCTGTAATCGGCGGGGTGCCCGCAGCGGGCACGACCTTGTTGGCTATCGGGTCGATCGTCATCTGCAGCTCGGCGGCATCGCGACGCAGCGTGCGCAATGCGGACTGGACGTGCTCGATGCCGTCGGCCGCCGTGCTCGCCGCCTGAGCCACCACCACCGACTCGTTGCCGTGCGCGTCGAGGTCTTGGCGGATCGCGGCATTGGTGCGCCTCCTGGCCTCGGCGGTGGCCCCCGCCCAGGTATCGAACACCGCCAGCGAGCTCAGTTGCCGCGACGCCTCCAGCGTGGTCTGCCCCCGCGCGCGAGCTGCATGGAACACCGCCCGCACCGCCTCGGCGCTCCACCGATCGATATCGGCCACCGGCAAGCTCACGCGTTATGCCGTAGCAGCGTTGACGCGGGCGTACAACTCACCCGCTGACTGAATTGCCTACCGGGCCAATCTGTGCCAAGAGATCGCCGCAGTGGCTAACACCGCCACTGAAATCAGCGCCAGCAGTTGCACACCCGCGGAATGTCCGGCGTAGCCGTCGACCGAGCGCCACGGATGCCGGGACAATGCCGCGCCGGCCAAAATCAGCCCACCGGCGCTCAAGCCCGCAGTGGCGAGCTGACGCCGTCGCGGCCGGTCGCGCAGCGCCCACTGCAAGCCGAGCGCGCCGCCGAACACCAGCACCCCCACCACCCCGGCGATTACCGCTCCGGCGGCCATTATGGCGATAGCCGCCCAGGGTCCGGGCGTCCACGGGCTCGCGGGGGGATCTTCTTGACGCCGACGTCGCTGCGGCCACCATGTCAGCAGGGCCAACAGCGGCAGCAGCGCCAGGCCGCTCGCCAGGCCAGCGCGGTAGAGCGCGTTGGGTGCGAACGTCAGCGTGATGGTGCCCGACGTCCCCGCCGGCACCACCCAGCCCTGCTGCCAACCGTTGACGGCCACCGGCGTGAGCCGAGTCCCGGCGCTGGTATGGGCGACCCAACCGGGGTTGATGCTTTCGGGCACCACCAGTACCCGCGACGTCGGCATTGGCGGTAGGTGCACCTCACGGTGCGCGGGTCCCCATGTCCCTGTGTTCACGGATGTGGTTGTTGCGATGGATGTTTCGAGTGGGCTGGACAATTGCGCGCCGTCGACGACGAATTGCGGGCCGGGGCTGATCAACAGCTCCTGCTGGCCGGTCGGCAACAGGATCGGCTGGCGGTCGCAGATCTGGGCGGCTACCGGTGCGCCGTCCAGCAGGGAGCCCACCGTGGTGTGGATCGCGGTGTGCACGAACCGGCCGGCGATCGCGATGACCGGTCCCTGCGCGCAGTCGACGGTGACTTCGCGCGCGCGGTTGCGAGCGGCGTCGGCGGCCGCGATCGGTCGGCCGTCGGCACCCAGCACCGAAACCTCGGCCAGTCCAGGCGGTTTGAGCTGATCGAAGCCCAGCGCAGTGCGGTCGATCACGTCATGCCAATCGAGCAGGCTCAGCGTGACGGTGTCGGTGACGCGGGATTTGAGCCGGACGGTTTCCGGGCCCGTGAGACTGCGGACTTGCGGACCGTCGCCGAGGTCGACGGCGACCATGCTCGGGTGCGCGGGCACCGACGAGCGGCTGGGAACCAGCCGTAGCCCAGTCACTTCCGTTGGCCGGGGCAAGGTCAGGGTCAGCGTCGGAGGTGTCTTGTGCTGCACGACTCGCTGCGGTGCTGTCCACGCGGTGGCCGGATCGCCATCCGTGGCGGCATAAGCCGAGCCCAAAACGTCGACCAAGTCGGAGTCACCGCGGGCGCGGGTGGTGTCGGGTTCGGTGATCAAGTCGGCCAGTTTAGGCCCCGGCCGTGCACGCACCCACACCGTGGGCAGCACCGAAACTGGTTGGGGCACAGTCAACATGCGGCTGAACGTGACCGGGGTTTCGGGTGCCAGCGCCATCGATGCCGCGCACTGCATATTGTTTGGGCCCATCGCGCAGCCGGGTCTGCCGAGCAATTCGGAGCCCAGGTCCCACTGCCCGATGGCGGTATTCGGCAGGGGACCCGGGACCAGCACGGTGTGTCGCAGGTCGACCGGATGCGCGAACCCGGAGGCGTCGTACTGGGTGATCGATAAGTCGGTGATCGCGAACTGCACTCCGGCTGACCCGTCGTCGGTGCCGATCGCGGTGATCCGCACCCACGGGGTTTCGCCGTAGGGCAGTGCGGCGGTGAGCGGTTTGCCGGCCTCGTCGAACCGCAGCGTGGTTGTGCCGGTGGCCGTGGCGATTTCAATCCTGCGGACCTGGGCACCGACGGCGGTCGCGCTCGGTGTGATGGTGATGACGCTGTTGGTCACCGGATGGTCGAAGTCCACCTGAAGCCATTGGCCGACTGCGGACTGCAGCCCGTTGGAGACCCAGGCGGTCGCCGAATCCCCGTCAACCGCGGCGGCGGGCGAGGCGGCCGGCGCGACGTCGGGCAGCGCCGTGGCATCCGAGGACGAACTGGACACCGTGAGACGACCGCCGGTCCAGGCACCGTAGACGGTCTGGGCGCCCGGCGCCGGGTAGTCGGACACCCGGTTGAAGGTGTGCCGGGTATCGCCGACGGCCCGGATCGCCGACGCGTGGTCATCAACACGGCCGTAGTCGATCTCGCGGGCCGCCGGCGTATCGGTGACGGTCACGGTCGGTGCCGGCAGGCCCGCGCGCCCCGCGTCCGCCGTCATCAACACCGGACCCAGCGGCCTCTGACCCGACAGCCGTCGGCGTTCGTCGAGGCGCAACAGCACTTCCGGCCCGCCGTCGACGCGGGCCAGCCGGTCGGTGTCGGCCAAGTAGGGAGCGCCGTGTTCGCCCCCGCCGGTGTCGACTCGATAAATCTCCACGGCTGGATATCTCGGCCGCAATCCGCTGTCGGTGACGAAACCCGACACGGGGCCGGGTCCGACGGGCGTGCCGAACTGCGCGACTTTCGCCAGCCGCGGTGATCCGCTAATGGCCCGATGCACCAGAATCGGGCGGGCCGAGCGCGACGTGTCGGGGTCCAGATCGTTGCGCACAACGACATACGAAATGCCTTGGCGGGCAAGCGTATCGGCAAGGCCCGCCGACGGCCTGCCCGCGGCGAACAGGCGTTGTACAGAGTCCAGCGCCCGGATGGTTTGCGGCGGGGTCAGCGGGATCGAATCACGCACTCCCCACGGGCTGTCGCCGAGGACCTGCAGCGGTTCGTCGTGGCTGGTGCCCCACAGCTGGGTGGCGAAGGGCGCACCCGGGACCACCAGCACTCGGCCCGCCATGGGTGTACCGGTGTTGTGCGCGGAGAGCCAATCGGCGGCGTCGTGCCAATACTGCGGTATCGCCTTGAACGTGCCGGGCGGAGTGAGCCGACCGGTCCACGCCAGCGACGTCCCCGCCGTCAGCGCGGTCAGGATCACGATTGCTGCCGCAACCCGTTTGTCACGCTCTGGATGAGCAAACGCGTGGACCCACGTGGCTTTTGCTGCGCTCCCCGGCAGCGGGATGCGCCTCAGCACCTGCGCCAGACCCAGCACGATCGGGATCCGGATCACCGACTCCAGCTTGTGCACATTGCGCAGCGGCGCGCCGCCCGCGTCCAGGAACGCCTGCACGTGATGCGCCAGCGGTGAGCCCAGCCCACCGCTGTATCCGGCGCCCAGCAGTACCCCCCCGACCAGCAGCATCGTCAGCAGCCGCCCCCGCGCCGGCAAATCCCGCATCACCAGCCCGGCCAACCCTGCCGCGGCCACAAGGCAGGTGGCCAAGATCGCAACCGATCCGGTGACCAAAGGTGCGCCCGCGGTCGCGTCGGGCGCCACGAACGGGGTCCAACTGTCAGTGCCCCGCAGGACTTCGACCAGCGACGACCACTGAGTGGTCACCCCGGACGATTCGATGAAGTCCAGAAACGGTGGGCTGATCCGGGCCATCAGGATCAGCGCCACCACCCACCACGTCATGGCCAATGCCAGGGCCAGCAACCACCACCCGGTATAGCGCCACCATCGGCGGCCCGGCCGATGACAGGCCCACCAGATCACCGCGGGCAGGCAGCCGGCCAGCGTCGCGATCGCGTTGACCGCACCCATCAGCGCGACGGCGACCCCGGCTTGTCCGGCAAGCCGACGCACCGAGCGGTTGGCCTCGCCGCGCAGCGCCAGAATTGTGGGCAGCAGCACCCACGGCGCCAGCATGATCGGCAACGTTTCCGACGAGATCGATCCCAGCGTGGTCAGCACCCGAGGCGAAAGTGCGAATGCCGCAGCGGCGATCACCCGCGACGTCGGGTTGCCGATGCCCAGTGCCTCAGCGACCCGCAGCAATCCCCAGAAGCCGACGGTCAGCAGCAGCGCCCACCACAGCCGCTGGGTCACCCAGCCGGGCAGCCCTAGCAGATGACCGGCCAGGAAAAACGTTCCGTGCGGAAACAAGTAGCCGTAGGCCTGGTTTTGCGCCTGCCCGAACGGCAGGTCGCTGTTCCACAAGTTGGTCGCGCGGGCCAAAAAGCGCAGTGGGTTGGCGGTCAGGTCGAGCTTGGTGTCGGGGGAGATCTGTCCAGGCGACTGGGCGAAACTCAACGCCAGAGCGACCGCCGCGACCAACCACAACCAACGTCGCGACAACGGCATGACCTCGACGGGCCCCGGCTCGGCCCGCATGAGTGTCGAATTAGCTGCGGTTGCCGTACTCAACCCGGTTGAGCACCGAGGACTGCGGGTCGCCGCCGGGCAGCGGCGGCTTGGTGTCCTGCTGCACCATCAACGTGATCCCGAAGATCGCGGCCGCGCCAAGCAACAGACCGACCACGACGCTGGCCGCGGCGGGCGCAACGAACCGGTTCATAGTCGCCAAACCTAGCAGA
>DAIODV010000151.1:0-8648 GCA_036746615.1 Mycobacterium sp. | reverse complement strand
GTAAACGTTCACCGACTTCCCCGGAAGCTGTGCGGTCAGCGAGTCGATGAAGGCTTGGCCGGCCCCACCGGCGCCTGGGGGCTCGCCGGTGCCGCGGGCGAATACCACCTCGGCGTCCGGGCATGGATCGGCAACGGCAACCGGTACGGCGACCGGCGAGGCTGACAAGGCCCACGCCGTCACCAGCGCGGGCCCAATGAGGCGAGCAAAGCTCCGGTTATGCATCTTCCCAATGCTGCCATCTGGCCGGAGTGCGAGTAATAGCATCCCGCTCATGAGCGCATCGCGGCGCGGCGACCCGGCTCTGCTCCAGCCAGACAACGGCCTGCCTCGCGGCGTTCAAGGGGCTGCTGATCCGCGTTTTGCCAACGTGATCCGGATGTTCGCCCGGTTATTTCCCGGGCGTCGGTTCGGTGGCGGAACGTTGGTCGTCTACATCGAAGGCCGTGCGGTCGTCGACGTCTGGACCGGATGGTCAGACCGCAAGGGCGAGGTGCCGTGGACGGCCGACACCGGCGCGATGGTGTTCTCCGCGACGAAAGGCGTCGCGTCGACAGTGATTCACCGGCTAGTCGACCGGGACCTGCTGTGCTACGACACCCCCGTCGCCGACTACTGGCCGGAGTTCGGGGCCAACGGCAAAGCCGACATCACGGTCCGCGATGTTTTGCGGCATCGATCCGGACTGTCGCATTTGAAGGGTGTCAGCAAGACGGAGTTGATGGATCACCTCTTGATGGAAGAGCGACTAGCCGCCGCGCCGGTCGACCACCTGCGGGGCGCGCCGGCTTATCACGCGCTGACCTACGGTTGGCTGCTTTCCGGCCTTGCCCGATCGGTTACCGGCCAAGGGATGCGCGAGCTGGTTCGTACCGAGCTGGCGCAACCGCTCAATGTCGACGGTCTACATCTCGGCCGACCTCCGGGCAGCGCGCCGACCAAGGTCGCGCAAATCCTGGCTCCGCAGAGCAACCGGCCCAACCCGGTGTTCAACTTCGTCGCACCACGGGTGGCCGGGCTGCCGTTCTCCGGCGCCTTAGGTGCGATGTATTTCCCCGGCATCAAATCGCTTGTGCAGGGCGATATCCCATTCCTTGACGGAGAAGTCCCCGCAGCCAATGGTGTCGTCACCGGCCGCGGCCTGGCGAAGATGTACGCCGCACTGGCCAACGATGGCGAGATCGATGGGAAGCAGTTCCTGTCGTCGGAGTTGGTTGACGGTCTGATCGGCAAGCCCCGGGTGCTTCCTGATCTGAACATGATGGTGCCCATGCCATTTCACCTTGGCTATCACGAATCGCCGATCCCCGGTTTGCTCAAAGGATTTGGGCATATCGGTCTGGGCGGAACACTCGGATGGGCCGATCCGCAGACTGCCAGCGCGTTCGGCTATGTACACAACCGGCTGTTGACGCCGATGGTGTTTGACATGGGGTCGTTCGCCGGCCTGGCCCGTCCGCTGCGCAATGCGATTACGGCCGCCCGTCACGCCGGTCCCCTCGAGGTGCCGGAGTTCGGCGCAAAGTATGGCAAAACCCCGCCGCGAAAGCGGGCGGTGGCGGGACGGCGCTAGCCCGGAATCCGCAGAGAAATCGAAAGATGGGACCGCTTGTTGCATGCAACGTGCGTTTCATGCAACAGTGGAGCTGTGAGTACATCAACGCGGCGAGCAGGCGAATATCGTCGACGTATGCGCGAACGCGGATATCGCCCCGTCCAATTGTGGGTACCCGACGTGCGGTCAGCCCGGTTTGCCGCAGAAGCACACCGGGAAGCGTTGGCGCTGGCCGAAGCCGACCGCCGCAGCGATGATATGGACTTCGTCGAGGCGATCTCCGACCTAGCCGATAACGGGTGAACCGTGGCGAGCTATGGACCGTGTCTGGAGGCGTCTATGCCGCCAAACCTCGACCGGCACTCATCATTCAGGACAACCTGTTCTCCGCAACGGAATCGGTCGTCGTCATCCCCCTGACGACGGCAAGGGCTGACGCACGGATAGCGCGCATCGCGATACCGACGGCCGCGGGAATCGCCGAGCCGAGCTTCGCCATGATCGACAAGATCACCACAGTCCGCCGGTCAAACATGGGAATACGAATCGGTCGTGTGTCCACCACACTTATGGCCGACATCGAACGGTCGCTCATGGTGTTCCTCGGCCTGGCATCTTGAATGCTTGCGAAATTAACGCGCGCAAGGGATTTGTCGCTCAGAGTCGGGCGCAACGAACACCCGCAATGCGCGGCGCTAGGACTCGTCGAGCAGCCGCAGGGGATGCAATCCGTCGACCGCGCCGACGAACGGCGGGTGGATGCTGTAGCCGAGCATCCGGCGAATGTCGTGCGAAACCTCCCGCGCGATCTCACGTGAAATCGACAGCGTGAACGCCTCCATCGGCCGCAGCCACGGTTGGCAGTACTGGGCGGTGACGGCAAGACGGTCGTCGGTGGCGGTGTTGGCACCGCCGCCGTGCCAAAGGGTGCCGACGAAGAAGACGCACGAACCTGCGGGCATCACGACCGGTAGCGACCGATCCTTCGGCCCCGGACGACGCTTGCCCCAGCGATGACTGCCGGGATACAGGACGGTTGACCCGTTGTCGGCGGTGAAGTCGTCGATCGCCCAAATCGTCGCGGCCGCCAACGGTTCCCGCGGACGCGGAACCGGATAGAACCCGTCGTCGTGGTGAGCCAGCTGCGCGGCTTCACCGGGCTGAATGTTGATGGCCTGCAACGCCGAAAGCAAATAGTTGGGCATCAACAGCCGATCGAGTACTGCCAGCACCCGCGCATGGTCGACAAGCCCGTCGCACACCCGCGTCCTGCTCAACACACTATAGATTCGCTGGGTGCGACGGCCTTCGAACGAGTTGCGACCGGTGTGCCCCAACCAAGGACGGACAACGTCGCGGATCTGCTGACAGTCCTCGACACTGAGCAGGTTCTCCCAAATGACGTAGCCGTCGCGGTCGAGGGCCGCCATGTCCGCCTCTACGATCGCAGGGTCGACCGAGGCCCCGCTCGTCGGTGTGCGTTTGTACCGAAGCGCCAAATCGCCTCTGAGGTCTTCCAGGGTTGTGACGGACTCGTCGTCTGCGCTCATCTGGGTCGTCCTTACGCTTTGACAACACCCTAACTCCGCGAACACGCCCATTGTCAGCCGTCGAGCGCCCTATCCTGAGGGATCGGGCATCAGGGGGCTGAGCGGCGGAGGGTCGGATGGCGGCCATAACGGCGTGCCGCGCGTGCGGAACGGAACGCCGTGAGCGCGCGCGGTTCTGTCATGGCTGTGGTTGGCCGATCGCCGCGGACGACTCCGCGGCCTCTGACCAGCAGGTGACGGTGTTGTTCGACGACGTCTACTTCGCGCGTGAGCGGGCCCGGCGGGGCGATCGCGATGGCGCAATTCCGGTGATGCGCGCCGGCGTAGACGATCTGCTCAGCGAAGGACGATCGCGCGAGTGGGGCATTCCGGCGACGGGCGTGTTGGTGGAGACGCTTCTTGACGGCGGCACCGAGAGTGAGGTCGTGGAAGCCGAAGCTGCGATCGAACGGTTGGCTGCCGCACCCACCGACGACCATTCCGCGTTGCGCGCGGTCTGGCTGTTGCGGTTGCGCGCGCTGCTGGCGCGAGCCCGCGGCGAAGGCGTGCGATACCTGGACTTCGTCAATCGCTATCGCAACATGGCGAGATCGCTTGGCTTCGAAGGACACATCGCCTGGGCCGAGGCGATGCCATGACATCGGCCCGGCTGGGAAATGGGCATGCTGTCCGCGGCCTTGCGTGACATGCAATGGCGACGGCGTCGCCTCGTCATCGCGATTGTCAGCACCGGGTTGGTCTTCGCGATGACGCTCGTTCTCACCGGCCTTGGCAACGGCTTTCGGGTGGAGGCGCAGCGGACGGTCGACTCCATGGGCATCGATAGATTCGTGGTCAAAGCCGGTGCGGCAGGACCGTTTCTGGGGTCGACCCCGTTTGCCCAACTTGACTTGGCGCGGGTGGCGGGTGAACCCGGCGTCGCCGCCGCAGCCCCATTGGCGACTGCGGCGGTGACGATCAGGGACGGCTCGGCGACGCGGAACACCACGGCCTTCGGCGCGCCGGAGCACGGAGCCGGCATGCCAGTTGTCTCCCAAGGAGAAGCGCCGATGACAGCGGACGAGGTCGCGGTGTCGAGCACGCTGGGTCGGCGCCTTGGCGATGTTCTCGAGGTCGGCGCACACACGTTGCGGATCGTCGGAATCGTGCCCAATTCCACCGCACTGGCGAAGACACCCAACATCTTCCTGACGACCGAGGGCCTACAGCAGCTGGCATACAACGGGCAGCCGATGGTCACCTCGATTGGGATCGTCGGTACGCCCCAACATCTTCCCGACGGCTATGAAACCGTTGATCGTGCGGCCGGCGTCAACGACCTGCTACGGCCAATGAAGGTCGCGGTCGGTGCGATCAACATCGTGGCGGTCTTGCTGTGGATCGTGGCCGTGCTGATCGTCGGGTCCGTCGTCTACCTTTCGGCGCTCGAGCGCATGCGGGATTTCGCGGTATTCAAGGCGATCGGTGTGCCGACGCGAGCGGTTCTGGCAGGGCTGGCGCTGCAGGCGGTCGTTGTCGCGCTGCTCGCCGCGGTGGTCGGCGTCATCCTTGCCCAACTATTGGCTCCGCTGTTCCCCATGACCGTCGTGGTGCCGATGCGTTCCTACGTGGTGCTACCGGTGGTCGCGGTCGCGGTCGGTCTGCTGGCCAGCGTCGCTGGGCTGCGGCGCGCGGTGGCGGTCGATCCCGCGCTCGCGTTCGGAGGTCCTTGAGCCGTGGGCGATCTCAGCATCCAAGACCTCGTCGTTGAGTACTCCAGTGGCGGGTATGCGGTCAGGCCGATCAATGGCTTGAACCTCGACGTGTCGCCGGGATCGTTGGTGATCTTGCTCGGGCCCAGCGGCTGCGGGAAGACGACGTTGCTGTCTTGCCTGGGCGGCATCCTTCGACCGAAGAGCGGTGTGATCAAGTTCGGTGACCTCGACGTGACCACGCTCGACGGCCGTGAGCTGGCCGAGTACCGACGCGACCAGGTGGGCATCGTTTTCCAAGCCTTCAACCTGGTGCCGAGCCTCACCGCTCTGGAGAACGTGATGGTTCCGCTGCGCGCAGCCGGCTGGTCACGGGCGGCGGCCCGCCGGCGTGCCGAGGAACTTCTGCAGCGCGTCAATCTTGCGGACCGGATGAAACATCGGCCGGGTGACCTCAGCGGAGGCCAGCAGCAGCGGGTCGCGGTCGCGCGGGCGATCGCGCTGGAACCGCCGCTGATCCTCGCCGACGAGCCGACCGCCCACCTTGACTTCATTCAGGTGGAGGAGGTGCTGCGGCTGATTCGTTCGCTCGCCGAGGGCGAGCGCGTGGTGGTGGTCGCCACCCACGACAGCCGGATACTGCCGATGGCCGATCACGTCGTCGAGATGGTACCGACGCTGGCGTCGACGAATCGGCCACCGGAAACCTTCCATCTGAAAGCAGGCGAGGTGCTCTTCGAGCAGTGCACGATGGGCGAGCTGATCTACGTCGTCTCCGATGGAGAGTTCGACATTGTGCGCGAGTTAGCCGATGGCGGTGAGGAATTGGTGAAAGTCGCCGGAGTGGGCGACTACTTCGGCGAAATCGGTGTGCTCTTCAACCTGCCGCGCTCGGCGACAGTGCGCGCCCGAAGCGACGCGACCGCCGTCGGCTACACGGCGCAGGCATTCCGTGAGCGGCTCGGTGTGCAGGGGCTGACCGACCTGATCGAACGCCGAGAGCTTGCCATCGACTGACGGCAAGGCGCCGGATATAAAGAACAGCGTGGCTTTGAATTTCGGCGACGTCATCAAATCCAAGTACCTGCTGCTGACGACCTTCACCAAGGACGGCCGTCCGAAGCCGACAGCGATCTGGGGTGCCCCCGTCGGCGACCAGCTGCTCGTCATCACCGACGACGGGTCGTGGAAAACCAAACGGATCAACAACACCCCCAGGGTGATGCTGGCCAAGAGCACCGCGATGGGCAAGCCCAAGAGCGAAGAGGTTGAGGGCATCGCCCGGGTGCTCCCTAAATCGGAAACCCGGCGGGTCTATAACGCCGTGCTCAAGCGCTACTGGTATCACGCGTGGTGGTTTCACGCCTACACGATCATGCGCGGCGGCATCGACAAGGTGCACGTCGGGCTGGAAATCAAGCCCGCCGGTTAGGGACCGATTCAGGTGTATAGGGGGGCTAAGCACAACCTTTACGAAAGCGTTATAGTAGCCGCATGCGTCTTTCTGGTCTGAGCCTTGTCGTTCGCGCCGGCGTTGCGGCGCTCGCACTCACCGCCTCCGCCACCGCCTTCCCCCGGGTCGCTGTGGCTGATCCTCCTGGCCCCGGGTTTCAGCCGTGCGACGGCTGCTCGTCCAACGATTCCACCGACGACTTCCCGATACCTCGGCGAATGATCCAGACGACCTGTACCGCCGAGCAACTGATGGCTGCCGCACGCGATTTCGAACCGGTGTATTACGAGCGGTACATGCGCGATTACGACAACCACCCGAACGTTCAGCAGGCAACTCAGGACAAGGTGCACTGGTTCTACTCGCTGTCGCCGGCAGACCGCAGGGCCTATTCTGCGAACTTCTATGCGCCTCAAATCAATCCGCTGAACTTGGCGTGGCCTAATCACATGAAGCTGTTCTTCAACAACAAGGGCGTCGTCGCCAAGGAAACCGAGAACTGCCAGAACTACCCACCCGGCGACATGTCGGTGTGGAACTGGTAAGTCGCTAACCCTACTGCTCGGCCATCAGGCCGACGCAGGTCGCCGTGATCAGCCGTGTGAGCGCGGACGTGAAGTCGATGTTCCACTCCGGCGGCAAATCGGTTGCCTTTGCCTCGGCGTAGGCATCGGCAAGCTTTTTCGGCGGGTTAGCTACTTGCCACAACGGCGCCGCCAACGAGTAAGCAGCAAGGATGACGTCGAACGCGCCCGCGCGTCCCAGTCCCGGCAGCGCTTGCTCGATTGCATCGGCGAGCGAATTCACCGCCCCGCTGCTGATCTGCTTGACCTCGAGGACCCGGTCGATTTCCACCTCGTGTTCGAGGTGAAGATGCAGGTTCGCGAGTAGGTCGCAGAAAAGCGGATCGGCGGCCAGACCATCGGCTAACGCCGCAGCCACCCGGGACGGCGACATCGGACCGGGCTCAGCCAACTTCTCGCAGACGGTGCCCGACCAGCGCACCCAGCCTTCGGCGGCCAGATGCAAGAGCACCTCTTTGTGCGAGGTGAAGTAGCGGCGCACCGCGGAATAGTGCACGCCGGCCCGACTCGCGACATCGGTCAAGGTCACCGAGGCAACGCCCGACTCCATCGCCAGCGCGCGTGCGGCTTCTACCAGCGCTGCTGCACGTTGGCGCTTCTTGTCCTCGGTACGGGCTCGCTGGAAGGTGAGCTGCGGCACCGCGCGAGAATAACGCAGGTTGGGCGATTGCGGGTGGGCTCGGAACCCGGTAGCGTCCGTTTACGCACGTACCATGCGTTAAATTCGCACGCTTCTAGAGTGCACTGGAGGCCGTCGAAAGGAGCGGACAGTCGGGTCCAGCGGCATGGTTTACTCGTCAATGCCGCCGACCAGAAAGACGGCAAATGGTGAAGGGGATTTCGATTTTCAGGGTGCTGCAGCGGTCCTGGATTCCGCTCGTGATTGCGATGGTCGTTGTCCTCGGCGGATTCACGGTCTGGCGGATTCACGGCATATTCGGCTCTGATAAGCGGCCCTCGTATTCGGACAGCGGCAACAGCGACACTAAGCCGTTCAATCCCAAGCACTTGACCTACGAGGTTTTCGGCCCCCCCGGCACCGTGGCAGACATCAGCTACTTCGATGTCGACGCTGACCCGAAGCGGGTTGACGGGGCCCACCTGCCCTGGACGTTGCACTTGACGACGACGTCGGCGGCGGTCATGGGAAACATTGTGGCCCAAGGCAATAGCGGCAGCCTTGGCTGTCGCATCGTGGTCGACGGCGTGATCAAGGCCGAAAAAGTCTCGCACGAAACCAATGCGTTCACCTACTGCGTACTCAAGGGCGCATGATTAGCCAGCAGCCGAGCAGTGAACAGACTCGTCCGCCATTCGTGCCTCGGATGATCCATCGGCTGGCGATTCCCATCATCCTGGCGTGGTTGGCGATCGTATTCCTGGTGAGTACCGCCGTTCCATCGCTGGAGCAGGTCTCGACGGCACGTCAGGTTTCGCTGAGCCCCAAAGATGCGCCGTCGGTTGTGGCGATGCAGCGGATGGGCCAGAAATTCAAGGAATCTGATTCCGACAGTTTCGCGATGATCGTCTTGGAGAGCCAGCAGAAACTCGGCGACGATGCGCACCGGTACTACAACAGCTTGGTTCGGCAGCTCCGCGACGACCCGACGCACATCCAGCATGTCCAAGATTTCTGGGGCGATCCGCTTACGGCGCCGGGTGCGCAAAGCCCGGACGGTAAGTGTGTGTACGTCCAGATCAACCTCGCCGGCAACCAAGGTACGACCTTGGGAGACGAATCGGTCGATGCTGTCCGGCAGATCGTGAACCGCACGCCCGCGCCACCAGGTGTGACCACCTATGTGACCGGCCCCG
>DAIODV010000150.1:0-8656 GCA_036746615.1 Mycobacterium sp. | reverse complement strand
GTGCCGCGCGCGCACGAACCGCAGTTCCCGCGCGATCGCACCGCGTGGGCGGTGCGGATCAGCCCATGGGTGAGTGACCCAATGCAACCCGGTAGCAGCCTTGGCCACCAGGTTCGCAACACATCGCGCCAGGGGGCCTCGGCCAATTCCTGGCGAAACAGCTGGACCCAATCGCCGCCGCGGTTGCGATCGCCCAGCGCCACCCGCCAATCGTCGACGGGCTCGCGGGGTTGTGGCAGCGGCCCGTGCTCACGCTGGGCGATATTGGCGTCCACCCAGCCGTCGACCTCGTCGCAGTAACCGAGTTTGGCTAACGCCTCGGCGGCCATCGGGCCGTGATTGGCGAAGAAGTTGCCGATATAGAAGCCGGTGGTGCGCAACCGATCCAACGCCGCGTCCACCGCGTCGATGTAGCCGATCGATCCCATCGCACAACCTCCTGTAAGCAAGGACGAGTCGACGAGCGGAATTGTTACGCCCACCATCGTCGCGCGCGGTCGGTGGGCGTGACAAGGATCACGCGATTCGAGGAGATTCACCGCCCCACCTGCGACGGCTGGCCGCTCACGGCGGGGCCTACGCGCGCGTGAGAGCGATTTCACGGCGGGGTCACCGTGGGGAGCGGGGCAGCAACATGGCATCCCTACCTTCATTCGGGACGGCAAAACCCAAGGAGAACCCAGTGGCGCGATCGCACACGATCACAGGTTGGAACCCCGAAGACCGGGCCGCATGGCAGACGGGCGGCGAGGCCATCGCCCGTCGCAATCTGCTGTGGTCGGTGATCGCCGAGCATGTGGGATTTTCGGTCTGGTCGCTGTGGTCGGTGATGATCCTCTTCATGCCGCAGTCGGTCTACGGGCTCACTGCGGGGGACAAGTTTCTGATCGCCGCCACCGCGACGTTGGTCGGTGCGACGCTCCGGTTGCCCTACACGATGGCCGTGGCTCGGTTCGGCGGGCGCAACTGGACCGTCTTCTCCGCCTGCGTACTTGTGCTGCCGATTCTCGCGACCATCGTCGTGCTGGCCAATCCTGGTCGGCCGCTGTGGGTCTACCTCGCGTGCGCGGCGCTGTCCGGCCTCGGCGGCGGCAACTTCGCGTCGTCGATGACCAACATCAACGCGTTCTTTCCGCAGCGTCTCAAGGGCTGGGCGTTGGGGATCAACGCCGGCGGCGGCAATATCGGTGTTCCCGCCGTCCAGCTGGTGGGGCTGTTCGTGATCGCGATCGCGGGCAACCGGGAGCCGTACTGGGTGTGCGCGTTTTATCTGGTTGCTCTGGTCATCGCCGCGATCGGCGCGTCGCGCTTCATGGACAACCTCGACATCGTTTCCGTCGACACCCGTGCCATGCGGGCCGCGCTGCGCAATCGCCACACCTGGCTGGTGAGCCTGCTCTACATTGGCACCTTCGGCTCGTTCATCGGTTTTGCGTTCGCCTTCGGCCAGGTGCTGCAGATCGCGTTCGTCGGAGGCGGCCAGAGCGTGGCGAAGGCGTCGCTGCACGCCGCCCAAATCGCTTTCGTCGGGCCGCTGCTCGGCTCGGTCGCACGCATTTACGGCGGTAAGTTTGCCGACCGCGTCGGCGGCGGCCGCGTCACGTTGTGGACCTTCCTCGGCATGATCGGCGGCGTCGCGATGCTCGCGATCACCGCCACCGTCGCGGGTCGTCACACCACCGCAGCGACCATGACCTGCTATGTCGTCGGCTTCGTGATCCTGTTTGTGCTCAGCGGCATCGGCAATGGCTCGGTGTACAAGATGATTCCGTCAATCTTCGACGCCGCGTCTCGCTCATTGGACGCCGACGAGAAGACCCGGGCCGATTACTCCCGCTCGATGTCCGGCGCCGTGATCGGCATCACCGGCGCGATCGGCGGCCTCGGCGGCGTGGTGATCAACCTCACGCTGCGCAACTCGTACCTCAGCCACGGGACCGCTACTGTTGCCTTCTGGGACTTCGCCGCGTTCTACGTGGTCGCGGCATTGGTCACCTTACGTTTCTATGTTCGGATACCGTCCGGCAGCGCCGCCGAACACACCTCTTTGGCTACAGCTCGTGTATAACCCTTCACCTACCATTGATGAGATGCCGGCGCCTTGGTTTTCGGCAGGCAGCGACGGCGTGACCAGTGCCGACGTGCCTTCGCTGACCGGTTTCACGGTCGCGATTACCGCGTCTCGCCGAGTCGACGAGTTCGCGACGATGCTGCGCCGACGCGGCGCCGATGTCGTAACGGCCGCCGCGATCCACATGGTGCCGCTCGCCGACGACGCGCGCCTGCGCGCCGCTACTGAAGACGTGATCGCAACGCCGCCCGATGTGCTGATCGCGACCACCGGCATCGGTTTTCGCGGCTGGGTGGAGGCAGCCGGCAGCTGGGGGCTTGCCGACCAGCTGCTGGACGCGCTGCGCGACGTCCGGGTGATCTCACGCGGGCCGAAGGCCACCGGGGCCCTGCGCACCGCCGGTTTGCGCGAAGAGTGGTCGCCCGCGTCTGAGTCGTCCGAAGAGGTGCTCGCGCACCTTAGCGCCGAGAACCTTGAGGGCAAGCGGATTGCGGTGCAGCTACACGGCGTCACCGACGAGTGGAATCCGGTGCCGGGCTTTCCCGACGTCCTCGCCGAGCGCGGCGCCACCGTCGTCGCGGTGCCGGTGTATCGATGGGAGCCGCCCGCCGATCTCGCCGAGCTGGACGCTCTGATCGAGCGCGTCGCGCGGGAAGGTGTTGACGCCGTCACGTTCACGTCCGCGCCCGCGGCCGCGTCCTTCCTGATGCGGGCCAACGAGTTACAGCTCCTCGAGGCGGTAACCCGTGCCCTGACGACGACGGTGACACCCTTTTGCGTCGGGCCGGTGACCTCGCGTCCCCTGGACAACATCGGGGTGCCGTCGGTGCTGCCCGAGCGGATGCGACTCGGCGCGCTGGCCCGTGTCGTCGGTGACGAACTTCCGTGCCGGAAGCCGAATCTGACCGTTGCCGGGCACACCTTGGGCGTGCATGCCGCGTGCGCTGTCGTCGACGGCGAGGTGCGTGATCTGTCGCCGAACTCGCTGACCCTGCTCAAAGTGCTTGCCCGCGTACCGGGCGCGGTCGTGTCGCGGGAAGTCCTGCTCGAGGCACTCGGCGGCGACGACCCACATGTGGTCGAGGCCGCCGTCAACAGGTTGCGGTCTGCCCTTGGCGTCAAGGAGCTGATCGCCACTGCCGTCAAGCGCGGCTATCGGCTCGCCGTGGAGTACATGCCGGACGACACCGGATCGAACGCCTGACATGACCACCCTGTTAGTGGCGCACGGGACCCGAAATCCGCATGGCGTCAGGATGATCGGCGATCTGGCGGCGGCCATGGCAGGCGTTCTCGACGAAACCGTGCGGGTGGCGTTCGTCGACGTGCTCGGTCCCACGCCCGACGAAGTCCTACATGATCTGCTCGACGAGCCGACAGTGCTGGTGCCGGCGCTGCTGTCCAGCGGCTACCACGTGCGCTCCGACATACCGAGACACGTTGCGGCGTCTGGGCATCCGGCGGTCACCGTGACACCCGCGCTCGGACCGTCGTCGGAGCTGACTCGCGCTCTGCTCGACCGGCTACTCGAAGCGGGTTGGCGCCCCGACGATCACGTGGTGCTGGCTGCAGCCGGCACCAGCGACCGGCATGCGCAGAGCGATATTCGGACCGCGGCAGCGATGTTGTCCGCGTTGGTCGGCAGCCGGGTTTCGATCGCCTTCGCCGCGCCATGCCGTGATGGCTCCGGCTATCCTTCGGTGCCCGATGTGGTGGCCCAGGCTCGCCGGGCAGGCGCTCGCCGCGTGGCGGTGGCGTCGTACCTGTTGGCGGACGGCTTGTTTCAGGGGCGGCTGCACCAGGCGGGAGCCGACGTCGTGGCTGCGCCGCTGAGCTCACACCCCGCGGGGGTCCGACTCGCGTGCCTGCGACGGCGGCACGCCGATCTGTTGGCGGCCGTCGGTCAGGCGGACAGTTCGCCGCGGCGGTAGCCGAAATGGATGTCGGGGGAGTTGGCGACGTAAACAGTGCCGTCAACTGCGATGCGAGTGTCATACACCGGGATCGACACGCCGGGGGCGTCTAGGCATCCGCCGTCGAGCAGACTGAACGCCTCCTTCTTCAAAGGCGATTGCACGATCGGGATACCGCCGCGGTCACCGACGATGCCGCGCGAAAGCACCGCGGCGCGACCGATCGGGTCGACGTTGCCAACCGCCCGGATGCTGTCATCCGCCAACCGAAATAGCGCCACCTGGGCGCCATCCGGCAGCAACACCGCCACACCGCGCAGCCGCTCCAGCCGGGACAACGCGCACGCGGCAGTCCAGTCGCCTCGCCAGCGGCTCACGTTGGACAACTTCGTCATCGAAAACTCCTGACTGTCGGTGTGTTACGGGACGGCATCGAGGGCGTGCCGATCAGGACGGGAACCTTGCGCCCGTTCTTTTCGGTGAACTCGACGGTGGGGTCAGGCGCGCCCGGCGCGTTGACGAACGACACGAAGCGAGCAAGCTTGTCGGGGTCATCGAGGACCGCTTTCCATTCGCAGGAGTATTCGGCCGCGTGGCGGTCCATCGCTTCCTCGAATTCCGCGGCAAGGCCGAGCGAGTCGTCGATGATCACCTCGCGCAGATGATCCAGCCCGCCCTCGAGTCCCTCCATCCACGGCGCGGTGCGTTGCAGCCGGTCCGCAGTGCGGATGTAATACATGAGGAATCGGTCGATGTAGCGCACCAACGTCTTGTCGTCGAGGTCGGACGCGAGCAGCTGCGCGTGCTTCGGTGTCATCCCGCCGTTGCCGCCGACATACAGGTTCCAGCCGGACTCGGTGGCGATCACCCCGACGTCCTTGCCGCGTGCCTCTGCGCATTCGCGTGCACAGCCCGAGACGCCCATTTTCAGCTTGTGCGGCGAGCGCAGGCCGCGGTAGCGCAGCTCCAAATCAATGGCCATCTGCACCGAATCCTGTTGGCCGTAACGGCACCAGTCGGTGCCCACGCAGCTCTTCACCGTGCGCAGCGCCTTGCCGTAGGCGTGACCGGATTCCATGCCGCCCTCGACCAGCCTGGCCCAAATCTGCGGCAGTTGGTCGACAGTGGCGCCGAACATGTCGATGCGCTGTCCGCCGGTGATCTTGGTGTACAAGCCGAAGTCGCGGGCGATCTCGCCGATCAGTATCAGCTGCTCGGGCGTGATATCCCCGCCGGGCACTCGCGGCACCACCGAATAAGTGCCATTGCGTTGCAGATTGGCCAGGAAGTGGTCGTTGGTGTCCTGCAACGAGGCCTGCTCGCCGTCGAGGATGTGGTCGGAGCTGGTCGACGCGAGGATCGAGGCGATCGCCGGCTTGCAGATATCGCAGCCGGTTCCGGTGCCGTACCGCTCGATCAGCCCGGAGAACGTGCGGATGGCACTGGCCTGCACGATCTCGAACAGCTCGGCCCGCGATTGAGAGAAGTGCTCGCACAACGCTTTTGACAGCTCCACGCCTTCGGCGGCCAAAAGCTGGGAAAGCAGCGGCACGCACGAGCCGCACGACGTGCCGGCCTTCGTGCAGCCCTTGAGGTCGGCGACGGTGCAGGCGCCGTCGGCAATCGCCGCACACAGCGCGCCTTTGGTGACGTCGTTGCAGGAGCAGATCTGCGCGTCGTCGGGCAGCGCGCCCACCCCGATCGCCGACCCACCGCCGGCGCCCGCGGGCGCGATGAGGCTGACGGGGTCGCCAGGCAGCTTCGTGCCGACCAACGGTCGCAGCACGCCGTAGCTGGATGCATCGCCGATCAGGATGCCGCCGAGCAAGGTTTGCGCATCGTCGGAGAGCACCAGCTTGGCGTAGGTGCCGCCGATCGGATCGGAGACGACGACCTCCAGCGCGTCCGGCGTGGTGGCCAGCGCGTCGCCGAAGCTGGCAACGTCTACGCCGAGCAGCTTGAGTTTGGTCGACAGGTCGGCACCCGGGAAGTCGGCGTCGCCGCCGAGCAAACGGTCGGCCACCACTTCGGCGCCTGCGTAGCCGGGTGCGACCAAGCCGTAGCAGCGGCCCTCGATCGCGGCGACCTCGCCGATGGCGTAGACAGCGGGATCGCTAGTGGCGCAGCACAAGTCGCAGAGCACGCCGCCGCGTTCGCCGACGTCCAGGCCCGCCGCCCTGGCCAACTCGTCGCGGGGGCGTACGCCGGCCGAAAACACCAGCAGCGCCGCGTCGATCACTTCGTCGTTGGACAGCGTGACGCGAAGTCCGTCGTCAACCTGCTCGATCGCCGACGTTCCGGCGCCGACGGTGACATCGATGTCCAGGGCGCACACCAAGCGCATCAGGTGCTCGCCGCCGGCCTCGTCGACCTGCAGCGGCATCAGCCGCGGCGCAAACTCCACGACATGCGGCCGAATCCCCATCAGCCGCAGCGCGTTAGCGGCTTCCAGGCCAAGCAGTCCGCCGCCCACAACAATGCCGACAGCCTTAGGGTCACGAGCCAGCGCGGCCTCGGCGTCGACGCGGATTGCATCCAAGTCGTCGAGCGTGCGATACACGTGACAGCCGTCGGAGTCCTTGCCCGGCACCGGCGGGACGAACGGGTATGAACCGGTGGCCAGCACCAGAGCGTCGTAGTCAACCGTCGAGCCGTCGGCGATGCTGACCCTCTTGGCGTCCCTGTCGATCCCGGTCACCGCGTGGCCGAGCCGCAGTTCGACGAGATCGTCGCCGGCGTAGGCATTGCCGGTGAGCGCGAGCAGCGAGCGGTCCCAGGCGCCGACGTACGACGACAGGCCGACCCGGTCGTAGGCGGCGTCGGCCTCTTCGCCCAACACCACGATCCGCCAGGCACCTTCGGCGTCCCGCGCCCGCAGCGCTTCGACGAATCGGTGTCCGACCATGCCGTGACCGATCACCACCACTGTGCGTGTCCGCACCCGTTAACTCCTCTCAACTAACTGTGACCGACGGTAGGCACCCGGTATTGCCAAGCGCGTTGCGCCCGATTGCCTCGCGATCACAGCTTTCTCACACACGCATCGGCAGACCCGTGAGGGCGCTGCTCAGTAGACGTCACGTACGTACCGCCCCTCGGCCGACATCGCTCGCAGATACGTCACCGCACTCTTCGGACTTCGTCCGCCGTGCTCAGCGACGATGCCGCGCAGTGCCTCATCGACGTCGCGCGCCATCCGGGACGCATCACCGCAGACATACAGGTGTGCACCATCGGCGATCCACTTCCACAGCTCAGCGGCGCTTTCCCGCATTCGGTCTTGGACGTACAACTTGTTCGCCGTGTCGCGCGAGAATGCGGTGTCCAGGCGAGTGAGCACGCCCGATCGCCGGAAGGCATCCAGCTCGTCGCGGTAGTAGAATTCGCAGGCCTCGTGGCGTTCGCCGAAGAACAGCCAGTTGGCGCCGGCATGCCCGCGTGCGGCGCGATCGTGCAAGAAGCCGCGGAACGGCGCGATGCCGGTCCCCGGTCCGACCATGATTGCCTTCGTATCGGGGTCCTGCGGCGGCCGAAAGTGTTTGGTGCGCTGGATGAATACATCGACCTCGGCGCCGGCCGTCAGATTCGCCAGGTATCCCGAGCAGACGCCGTGGCGCACCGCTCCATCGGTCGCGGCGGCCGTCGACTCGAACCGGACGACGGCGGGGGTCACATGAACCCGGGTGGGGTCTTCGAGCGGGCTCGACGAGATCGAGTACAACCGCGGTGTCAGTGGTCGCAGCACGCCCAACCACTCGTCCAGCTCTGCCTCGACGGGGTGGCTCGCGAGCAGATCGAGAGCCTGACGCCCGCGGGTCCATTCGGCAAAGTGGGCCGGGTCTTCGATCACTGCCGCCAGGTCATCGGCCGGTCGGCGTTCGTGCACGAAGCGGATCAGGTCGGGGGTGATCCGGGTGATGTCCATTCGTGCGCATAGTGATTCGGCCAATGCCATGGTCTGGCCGCCGAGCGTGACTTCGGCCGAGCCGTCCAGTCCGGTGCGGTCCAGGAACTCCATCACTACTTCAGGGCGATTGTGCGGCCACACGCCGAGCGCGTCGCCCGGGCCGTACTCGAGGGTGCCCGCTGGCAGATGTATCCCGATGTTGCGCACGTCCTTGGCAGAGCCCGCGCCGCAGAGCGCGACGTTGCTGATGACGGTGGTGCGCAGTGGATTGGTTCGTGAATAAGACTGTGCGGCAGCTGGTTTAGGCTCTGGCGGGCTTGGTGTCGGCCCGGTAAGCGCCGCGATGACGCGGTCGGTCCACCCCTGTGCGGTCGCTTCGAAGTCCGGCTCGCACGACGCCCGGTCGACGATGCGGTGCGCACCAAGATGGTCCAGCCGAGCGTCGAGCCGGCGGGCGAAGCCGCAGAAGTTGGTGTACGACGAGTCGCCGAACCCCAGAACCGAAAAGTCCACGGAGTCAACGTCGCCCGGCTCAGCGGCGGCGAGCGCATCCCACAGCGCGATGCCGTTGTCAGGGGGTTCGCCGTCGCCGGTGGTGGACACGACGAATAGCACCGTCCCGTTTAAGTCCGACAGCGATACTTCGTCAGCTCCGCGAAGCCGGGTGGTGACACCCGCATCGGCGAGCCGCTCGACGCACGTCTCGGCGAACTCCTCGGCCGTGCCCGTCTGCGACGCCCATACCACGGTCGCCAACGGCCCGCC
>DAIODV010000149.1:0-8750 GCA_036746615.1 Mycobacterium sp. | reverse complement strand
AGTTTCGGCCTCGCCGGTGTCGTAGACCGCAACGATCGCCGGGTGGTTGAGCGCGGCGGCGTTCTGGGCTTCCCGCCGGAAACGCAGATAAAAGCTGGGGTCCCGGGCAAGGTCGGCGCGCAGCACCTTGACCGCGACGTCCCGGTGGAGCCGGACATCCCGGGCCAGGTGGACCTCGGACATGCCGCCGAAGCCGAGGATTTCGCCCAGCTCGTAGCGGTCGGACAGGTGTTGCGGGGTCGTCATTACGGTGTCTCGTGTCGGGGTGGCAATGCGCCGGGGCGGATCAGCGCGACCGCCTGCGGTTGGCTTTGCCGTCCAGCATTGCCTGTTACCCCTCGGTCCGTCCAATTCGTCGGATGCGCCGGTGCCGAGCTCGGCTTGCTGGGCGGCTGCCCGGTGTCGGTCACGGTGGGTGCGGGCGATTGCTGGCCAGAGCTGTTGTCGTGCGAGTTGATGACGATGAGGACGGCGATGATGATCGCCAATGCGCCGAGCACCCCGGCAGCCCACAGCAGCGCACGCTGACCAGAAGAGAAGGTGCGCCGGGGCGCCGGCGTGCGGTGGCCGCCGGTGGTTCGGCGGGCGACCGGAGCGCGGCCGGTGGGGTTGGCTGCGGCGCGTGCCTGCGCGCCCGACGGAATGGCGGCCGGGGTGGCGCGGCCGGCGGGTGCGGCTTGGTTGGGTCGCGGCGGCCTGCGTCCGGCGCGGACCGCGGCGACGGCGTCGGCGAACGGTCCCCCGCTGCGGTAGCGCATGCCTGGGTTTTTGACCAAGGTGATCTCGATGAGCTCACGCACATTGGGTGGCAGGTCACCCGGCAACGGCGGCGGCGGCTCTTTGATGTGCTTCATCGCGACCGTCAGCGCACCGTCACCGGTGAACGGTCTCTTACCCGAAACCGCTTCGTAGCCAACGACTCCCAGCGAGTAGACATCGCTGGCCGGAGTCGCGTCGTGGCCGAGGGCCTGCTCGGGTGCGATGTACTGGGCAGTGCCCATCACCATGCCGGTCTGGGTCACCGGAGCGGCGTCGACGGCTTTGGCGATACCGAAGTCGGTGATCTTCACCTGACCGGTTGGCGTGATCAGGATGTTGCCGGGCTTGACGTCACGATGCACCAAGCCGGCGGCGTGGGCGACTTGCAACGCGCGCCCGGTCTGCTCGAGCATGTCCAGCGTGTGCCGCAGCGAGAGCCGGCCGGTGCGCTTGAGCACCGAGTTGAGCGGCTCGCCGTTGACCAACTCCATCACGAGGTAGGCCGTGCGGCCCTCGCCATCCATCTGGGTCTCGCCGTAGTCGTGCACGCTGGCAATCCCGGGATGATTGAGCATCGCGGTCGTGCGAGCCTCGGCGCGGAACCGCTCGATGAACTCCGAGTCTTGGGAGAACTCCTGCTTGAGCACCTTGACCGCGACGCGGCGGCCCAGCCGACTATCCACCGCCTCCCACACCTGGCCCATGCCGCCGGTGGCGATGAGGCGCTGTAACCGGTAGCGGCCAGACAGCGTCACACCTACTCGCGGGCTCATGGGCTCGTCGCGGCGTGGGAACCCCTGGCTATAGCCGGGGAAAGAAACGCCGCATCTCCTTTCGCTGGGTTGTCGGTGGCAACGGCTAGGTTGCAGGAATGGCGCGTTACCGGTTGCTTCCGAACGGAGTGCAGGCGGTCGTGTAGGCCGAGCACAGTGGTCATGCAGCTGCCTGGAACCGTAAGAGTCAAGCGGGTTTCCAGTGCCAAGCCTGCGACGCGGGTCCGTGCAACGCCGACGTTAACGATGCACGCAATATCGCCGCCGGACGGGCGGTGACAGCACGGGGAGACCTCGGCGCTGGCCGGTCTGCGAACCGTGAACCTCAACTATGCTCTCCTGCCGGTATAGGTAGTGGGACGGGGTTGGAATCCTCTGGCATCAGCCAGAGGAGGACGTCAAGGTCCTCCCTGCAGCGCGGCCTCGATCACGGCCCGCCCGATCGGTGCGGCGAGCGCGCCGCCAGTCGCGGATGTGCTGCCATCCGCTGTTCCTTCTACGAGCACCGCAACGGCCACCTTCGGACTCTGTGCGGGCGCGAAGGCGATGTACCACGCGTGAGGTGGCGTGTGGCGCGGGTCGGTGCCGTGCTCAGCGGTGCCAGTCTTGGATGCGATCTGCACGCCGGGGATCGCCCCTTTCTGCTGTGTGACATTCTCGGCGCCGACCATCAACGCTGTTAGCTTAGCGGCGACCTCCGGGGAGACTGCACGGCGCTGTTGGTGCGGCGCGGTGGTGCTGATGTTAGCCAGATCGGGCCCCTGCAGGCTGTTCACCAGGTAGGGCTGCATGGTTACACCGGCATTGGCGATGGTAGCGGCAACCACCGCATTCTCCAGCGGCGTCATTGCGACGTCTTTTTGGCCGATGCTCGACATTCCCAGCGCCGCTGCGTCGGGAATCGGGCCCGCGGTGGATTCTGCGACCTGCAGTGGAATGGGGTCGGGCACAACGTCGAGACCGAACGACTGTGCAGTGCTGCGCAAAGCGTCGGTCCCAGTGAGCAGTCCCAATTGCACGAAGGCGGTATTGCACGACCGGGCGAACGCCTCACGCAGCGACACGGTGTCCGCATTGCTGCAAGGCGCGCCGCCGAAGTTCTCCAGGGTGGCGGTGCTGTCCGGCAGTGGAATCGTGGCCGCGGCGGTGAGCTGCTCGTCTTCGGTGGCGCCGTTTTGCAGAGCAGCCGCGGTGGTGATCACCTTGAACGTCGAACCTGGCGGGTAGGTCTCGGAGATCGCGCGGTTGGTCATCGGCGAATGCGGATCGTCGCGAAGTTGCTGCCAGGTTTGCGACTGCTGTTCGGGGTCGTGCGAGGCGAGCAGGTTGGGGTCGTAGGACGGTGAGGACACCAGCGCCAGGATTTTGCCGGTCGACGGTTCCAACGCGACGACCGCGCCGCGGCAGGGTCCGTTGCAGCCTTGCTGCATTGCGTCCCAACCGGCTTGCTGGATGCGCGGGTTGATCGTGGTGTCTACGTTGCCGCCGCGCGGGTCGCGTCCGGTGAAGAAGTCGGCCAGCCGGCGACCAAACAACCGCTGGTCGGAGCCGTTGAGCAGCGGATCCTCTGCGCGCTCCAGACCGGTGCTGGAGTAGCGCAACGAATAGAACCCGGTGACCGGGGCGTAGGCCGGAGCGTTGGGATAAACCCGCAGGAAACGGAAGCGGCTCTCGGTGGCCACCGAATACGCCAGCAGTTGACCGCTTGCGGTGATCTGCCCTCGCTGGCGGGAGTACTCGTCGAGCAGGATCCGCTGGTTGCGCGGATCGGCTCGCAAGCCGTCGGCGGTGAACACCTGAGTGAGTGTGGCGTTGAATAGCAAGAGCACGATCGCCGCCATCACGGCCACCGAGATCCGGCGCAGAGAGGCGTTCATACCTTCTCTATTACTTCAGTGTTGGCGGCTGCGATCGGTGAGGTGTTGCGCGACCGGGTGCGGAACGGACGCCGCGCCATGTGCGAGATACGCACCAGGATGGCCAGCAGTATGTAGTTGGCCAGCAGCGACGAGCCCCCGTAGGACATCCACGGTGTGGTCAACCCCGTCAGCGGAATGAGGTTGGTTACCCCGCCGACGACGATGAAAAGCTGAATAGCCAGTGCCGAGGCCAGGCCTGCGGCCAACAGTTTGCCGAAACTGTCCCGCACTGCGATCGCGGTCCGCATGCCCCGGATGATCACGATGGTGTAGAGCATCAACAACCCGGCCAATCCGACCAGCCCGAGTTCTTCGCCGAACGCCGCGATGATGAAATCGGTCGACGCCGCCGGCACGGTGCCCGGCTGACCATTGCCGAGTCCGGTGCCGAAGACCCCGCCGGTGGCGAAGCTGAAGAGCGACTGCACGATCTGGTAGCCGGCGCCGTCGGGGTCGGCAAATGGGTCCAGCCAGGTCTGCACTCGAACGCGGACATGATTGAAAATGAAGTACGCCGCAACGCTTCCCACCGCGAATAAGGCCAAACCGATGACCACCCAACTGAACCGCTGGGTGGCAAGGTAAACGACCACCAGAAACGACGCATACAGCAGTAGCGAGGTACCGAGGTCCTTCTCAAAGACCATCACGCCGATCGAGATCACCCAGGCCGCCAGCAGCGGAGCCAGGTCGCGTGGACGCGGCAGGTCCATGCCGACGAAATGCTTACCGGCGCTGGTGAACAGACCGCGTTTTGCTACCAGCACCGCCGAAAAGAAAACGAGCAGAAGGATTTTGGAGAACTCTGCGGGCTGGATCGAAAAGCCCGGCAGCTTGATCCAGATTTTGGCGCCGTTCTGCTCGGATAGTGACCGCGGCAGCAATGCCGGGATTGCGAGTATGACCAGCCCGGTCAGCCCACAGATGTAGCCGTAGCGGGCGAGCTGCCGATGGTCTTTCAGCCAAATCACCACGAAGGCAAAGGCTCCCACCCCCAACAGCGTCCACAGGATTTGCGGATTTGCCCGCGCGCTGGCCCCAGTGAGGCGGTCGTCGATGTCGAGCCGGTGAATCATGACTACGCCCAGACCGTTGAGCAGCGCCACTATCGGTAGCAGCAACGGATCGGCGTAGGGCGCAAAGCGCCTGATGGCTAGGTGGGCACATGCGAACAACGCCAAAAACCCTGCGGCGTAAGTGATCAGCTGCCAATTCACGCCACGCTCCTGGTCGGCCTGTACGAGCGCGAAGGCGGCCGCGGTGATGAGGGCGGCGAAGCACAGCAGCAGCAGCTCGGCGTTGCGTCGATTCGGCAGCGGAGGTGTCACCGCGACGGGCGGCTGCGGTGCCGTGGTCACTTCTCGCCGCTCCTCCGCGGCGCCGCCGGGCCGAGTCATGCCGGTTTCCGGCAATCGGTACCCGGCTGGGGCGGCGGCGGGGCCAGTGTCGTGATGGTGGGTGCGGCCGGTGTCGGCGATGGATTTGCCGGAAGTTGTTCTGCGGTAGTGGCGCCGGGTTGCGGTGGCGGGGTGGTGCTGGATGGCGTTGGTGGTGCCGGGGTCGGCGGCGACTGGGAGCGCGCCGGCGGGCAGAGCGGCAGCAGCGACTCGGTCGACAGTCTGCGTAGCTGTGCGTTGGCCTGGTCGAGTGAGCCTGCTGGAAGTCCTGCGACCACTTGGGCGCGAGCCGACTCGGCCAGATCGGATAACTTCATCGGTTGGCAATCCCGATTGGCGCCGGTCTGGCCGTAGCGCGTTACCGACAGCTGGTTGCGGCTGTTCAGGCAGCCTTGCGAGTAGGGCTGATGCAGCGGCACACCTAACACCGACACCTGGATGCCCTGCATGATGGACACCGTGCCGTTGTATGCGGCGACGTAATAGTAGTTGCTGATGATGGTTCGGCCGATGGCCAGGGCTGCGAGCACGAGCAAGACGACGAGCGCGGCACCGATCGCCAGACGCCGCCGTGATCGTTTCGGGCGGGCGAACGTATCGACTTGCGGCAGAACGCGTTTGACGACGTTCTTGCGCGGGTTGATGGCCGACGCCCGGCCCGCCGCCGTGTTGGGCCGGGTCAGTGTGTCCTCATAGTCGGAGTCGCCGGATACCGCACCCGCGATGATCGGCTGGGTCGGACCGTAGTCGTAGTCGACGACGTCGGCGACCACCACGGTGACGTTGTCGGGGCCGCCGCCGCGCAGCGCCAATTCGATGAGGCGGTCGGCACTTTCGGTCACGTCGGGAATCTTGAGCGCCTCGAGAATCGTCTCGTCGCTGACGGGGTCGGACAGCCCGTCTGAGCACAGCAGGTAGCGATCGCCGGTGCGTGCTTCCCGCATGGTCAGGGTCGGCTCGACCTCGTGACCGGTCAACGCGCGCATGATCAACGATCGCTGCGGGTGGCTATGCGCCTCTTCTCTGGTGATGCGTCCTTCGTCAACCAAGGTCTGGACGAAGGTGTCGTCCTTGGTGATCTGGGTTAGCTCGCCGTCGCGCAGCAGATAGCCGCGCGAGTCGCCGATGTGCACCATCCCGATGCGGTCTCCCGCGAACAGGATCGCGGTGAGGGTGGTGCCCATCCCCTCGAGGTCGGGCTCCATCTCAACTTGCGCGGCGATGGCCGAATTGCCGGCGTGCACTGCAGCATCCAGTTTGGCGAGCAGGTCGCCGCCGGGTTCGTCGTCGTCAAGGTGGGCTAGCGCGGCAATGACCAACTGGGAAGCGACTTCTCCGGCGGCGTGGCCGCCCATCCCGTCGGCAAGCGCCAGCAAGCGCGCGCCGGCATACACCGAGTCTTCGTTGTTGGAGCGCACCAAGCCGACATCGCTGCGCGCCGCGTAGCGCAAGACCAATGTCACGGGCGCAGCTCGATTACCGTCTTGCCGATGCGAACCGGCGTGCCAATGGGAACCCGTACCGCGGTCGTCACCTTCGCCCTGTCAAGGTATGTGCCGTTGGTCGATCCTAGATCTTCGACGTACCATTCCGAGCCGCGCTGCGACAGCCGGGCGTGCCGCGTCGAGGCGTAGTCATCGGTCAGCACCAGTGTGGAATCGTCGGCACGTCCGATCAGCACGGGCTGACTGGACAGCGTGATCCGTGCACCCACCAACGCCCCCTCCGTCACTACCAGGTAGCGCGCGGTGCCTGGCCGTTGTCGCGACGGCAATAAGGTGCCCCGCAATGTCAGGCCGCGCCGCACCATGACCGCGCCGGTCGGCGCGTAGATGTCAGTGCGCAGGATTCTCAGCACCGACCAGATGAACAGCCACAACAGCATCAAGAACCCGGCACGCGTCAGCTGCAGTACTAGTCCCTGCATCTGGCGTCCCCTCCGTCCTGGCGCTGCACGCTTCGCATACCCGGATATAGCAACGTCACGATACTTGGACGGCGGTCGAAGCGGGCTGAACCTGGATTAGCTCGCGACTACGCGCTCAATGGATGTGGACGACGATCTCGGAGTGCCCCAGCCGGATCACGTCGCCGTCGGCCAGCTGCCACTCCTGCACCGGTGCGTTGTTGACCGTGGTGCCGTTGGTGGAGTTGAGGTCTGACAGCAATGCGACGTGACCGTCCCAACGGATCTCCAAGTGGCGCCGTGACACACCGGTGTCCGGCAACCGGAACTGGGCGTCCTGGCCGCGGCCGATGATGTTGGCGCCTTCGCGCAACTGGTAGGTGCGGCCGCTGCCGTCATCGAGCTGCAAGGTAACGGCGGTTCCCGCCGACGGGTAGCCACCCTGGTCCGGGTAGCCGCCGTAGCTGCCGCCTTGCGGGGGCTGACCGTAGTCGTAGTCGCGCCCGGCGGGCTCGGCGTAGCCGCCGCCGTATTGCGGAGCGGGCGCCTCGCCGTATTGCCCGTACTCGGGCTGTTGGGCGTAGTCCTGCCGGCCGTATCCCGGCCCGCCGGCGTAGCCCTGGTCGTAGCCACCACCCTGGTCGGGGTAGGGGGCCCGTTGGTCGGGGGCGCCGTAGCCGCCGTCGTCGGGGCGGGCCGGCGGGCGACCGTAGTCGGCGTACTCGCCGTAGCCCTGGCCAGCGGGCTGGCCGTAGCCGCCCTGGCGGTAGCCCTGGTCATAACCCTGGCCGCCGCCGTAACCGGGCGCCGGCCGCTGCTCGTACTGCGGGTAGCCGCCTTGGTCTGGGTAGCCGCCGCGCTGGTCGGGATAGCCGCCTTGGTCGGGGTAGCCGCCGCGCTGGTCTGGGTAGCCGCCTTGGTCGGGGTAGCCGCCGCGCTGCTCGGGGTAGCCGCCGCGCTGGTCGGGATAGCCGCCCTGGTCGGGGTAGCCGCCGCGTTGCTCGGGGTAGCCGCCCTGGTCGGGATAGCCACCTTGCTCCGGGTACCCGCCTTGGTCAGGCGGAGGCGCCGGATAACCCTGCTGCTCGGGGTAGCCCGCCGGTTCCGGCGGGTAAGCGCCCCGGGGGTCCTGGCCACCGCGCGGGTCATCTTGCGGATGCCCGTAGTGCTCGTCGTAGTAGTCATCGCCGGGCCGCCCCTGCCCCTGGCCGCCGCGGTAGCTCGAATTCTCGGTCATCGGTGGTACTCCTGGTTCTGCGTCGAACGCATGGTCTGATTGTGGCGCGACGGGCTCGCTGGCCGTCGGGCGGGGCGCGACATCGGGGTTGACAGCACCGCGGGCGCGGAACTGGCCGGTGTGTAGGTTCGCCGACTGCTCGAACCGGACAACCACGTCACCATATGTTTGCCACCCCTGTTCGCCGATGTATCCCGCCAAGTGCTTAGCGAAAGCTTGTGAAGTGAGGTCCGGATCGGCGCCCACTTTCTGATAGTCGTGCATACCGAGGGTAATGATGTATTCGTTGGGAGCCAAAAGCCGATCGCCCTGAAGAGGGCGGATTCCGTCAGCCGCCTCCCTGCGAAGTAGGGCTTCTACTTCTTGGGGCACGATCGATCCACCGAATACCCGGGCAAAGGCATCACCGACAGTGACTTCAAGTTTGCGCTCGATGCGTTGAACTAGCCCCTTCTGGCTGCCCATCTCCAAGCGCCCGCCTGTCGTCCTTGTCTATCGTCTGCTGCACGGCGGACGATGCCTCCGGCGTGTCGCATCACGCGTGTCGTACTCCAGCATGCTATCGGGCCAGCGCATCGCAGCGGCACTTCCAGAATTCTGAGAATCGCATCGATCCAGGTCAGGGCGCGGGTTTGGCGGGCGTTACGGCGACGACCGGGTTGGGGATGCGGGCGATTACAGTGGTAGGCTCCACCGACTGTTCAGGGCGAGTGGCGGAATGGCAGACGCGCTGGCTTCAGGTGCCAGTGTCCTTCGGGA
>DAIODV010000148.1:0-8820 GCA_036746615.1 Mycobacterium sp. | reverse complement strand
AAAACCGGGCTCCCGGGCCAAGACGCTCGGGACACTGGATGTTGTCTCGGACCGTGCCGGACCCGTCGAGCTCACGGTGGCGACGTGGGTCGGCCACAATCGCGAACAACTCGCTGGCCGGGGCAGCGACCTCGGCTGACCTGCTGATTTGCTTGGGTCCGGCATCCACCGGGCTAACAGTCATCGACAGTCCTTCGGTGTCGACGACGATGTTAGTCGTCAGCGTGCCGTTTGTGATCCCACCGCTCAAGTCGCGCCTGCAACTCGAGCAGGCCAACCCCTGCGACCGGAGCGGCGATGAAGATGAAGCACGCCACCGTTAGGGGAGTCATCTCGACCTCCTACCGGGCCCTCCCGACCCCTAACCTTCCCCATACATTTTTCTTAGGTGTGTTTAAGGTACGCCTTAGGCGGTGATCAGGAAAGCCGAACCGCCGGATTTTCTCCAACACGTGCCGAAATAGTTATTTCTGCGTCAGCTGTGACGAAAGTGGCTCCAGCGGCGTCAGGCCGTCAACATCCGCCACAGGAACGCGAAACTGAGCGCCGATTTGAACGCGGTCTGCGCGTTGTCGGCGGCGCCGGCATGGCCGCCTTCAATGTTCTCGTAGTACCAGACGCGATGGCCCGCGGCTTCCAAGGCCGCCGTCATCTTGCGGGCGTGACCGGGATGCACCCGGTCGTCACGCGTCGAGGTGGTGATCAGCAGAGGCGGGTAATCGATGTCAGTCGAAATGTTGTGGTAGGGAGAGTATTCGGAAATGAACTCCCAATCCTCCGGATCATCTGGGTTGCCGTATTCGGCAACCCAGGACGCGCCCGCCAGCAAGAGATGGAAGCGGCGCATATCCAGCAACGGCACCTGACAGACCAACGCGCCGAACAAATCCGGGTATTTGGTCAGCATGATGCCCATCAGCAGACCGCCGTTGCTACCGCCCTGCGCGCCGAGCTGGCGCACGGTGGTTATGTCGCGGTCGACCAAATCGGTTGCAACCGAAGCGAAGTCCTCGGCTACCAAATGACGGCCAGCTCGCATGGCCTGGGTATGCCAGCCCGGGCCGTACTCGCCGCCGCCACGGATGTTGGCCAGTACATAGGTCCCGCCGCGCGCCAGCCACAGCCGGCCCAATACGCCGTCATATCCGGGGGTGCGGGCGACCTCGAATCCGCCGTAGCCGCCGAGCAGCGTCGGACCGGGTCCCGTCGCGTCTCGCGGGCGCACCACGAAATACGGAACCGCGGTGCCATCCTTCGAGGTTGCGAAGTGCTGTGCGACGGTCATGCCTTCGGCGTCGAAGAACGCCGGCGCGGACTTGATCTGTTCCAGCGCTCCCTCGACGGCTCCGTGCAGTAATCGCGACGGCGTGGTGAATCCGCTGGAGTCCAAGAAGATTTCGTCGCCGGTTTCGTCGGCCGCGGCGATCACGGTGTTGGTGTTGTCGGGCACATCGGTCAGCGGTCGACGCTGCCAGGTGCCCGGTGTCACGATCTCGATGCGGCTGGCCCCATCGGCCAGGGTGACCGCGACGAGCCGGTCGCGAGTCCAGGCGTAGTGCAGCAGGCTGGTATGCGCGTCGGGTTCGAATACCACCTGCAATTGCGCTGTGCCGACGAGGAATTCGTCGTAGTCTGCGGCAAGCAGCGAGCCCGCGGTATAGCTCGCGCTGCCGGTGATCCAGTCGGTGCGCAGCTCGATCAGCAGCCACTGCCGGTGTATCGATATCGACGCGTCGGTGGGGGCATCGATGCGGATCAGTTCTTCTCCGCGCAGCTCGTACACCTGGTCGTTGAAGAAGTCGATAGCCCGTCGCAGCAGCGTGCGCTCGAAGCCGGGAGTGCGATCGACCCCGGCGGCGGCGATGACGTCGGTGGGCGAACCTTCGAAGACCGTCTGGGCATCGGCGAGCGGTTGGCCGCGGCGCCATCGCTTGATGATGCGCGGGTAGCCGGACTCGGTCAGGGACTCAGCTCCGAAGTCGGTGCCAATCAGAAGAGTATCCGGATCGAGCCAGCTGAATCCGGACTTGGCCTCCGCCAGTGCAAACCCTCCGTCGACGAATTCCCGTGTGGCCATGTCGAATTCACGCATGATAGCCGCGTCTGAGCCGCCGCGGGACAGGCTTATGAGGGCGCGGGTGTGATCGGGTTCGATGACGTTGGCGCCGGCCCATCCCCAGTTCTCGTCGTCAGCGCGAGCGAGTTCGTCGACGTCGATCAGCACATCCCAGTCAGGGCTATCGCTGCGGTAGCTGTCCAGGGTGGTCCGCCGCCACAGCCCGCGCGGGTTGGCCGCGTCGCGCCAGAAGTTGTACAGATAGTCGCCGCGGCGGCGCACGTAGGGGATGCGGGCGTCGGTGTCGAGCACCTCGAGCGCCTCGGCGCGCATTCGCTCGAACTCCGCGCCGGAAAACTCGGCGACCGTCGGCTCGTTGCGGGCGCGCACCCAGTCGAGCGCGTCCTCGCCGAGGACGTCTTCCAGCCACAGATAGGGGTCGTCTGACATGGAAGTCATTGTGGCCGCGGCGGTAATGTGACCTGTATAACACCGTCTAACGAGGAGCTGGCGCTATGACCGTCTTCGCACGTCCGGGTTCCGCTGAGGCGCTGATGTCGTATGAATCGCGGTACGGCAACTTCATTGGGGGCGAGTGGGTAGCGCCCCTGGGCGGTCGCTATTTCGAGAACCCGACGCCGATCACCGGCCAAACCTTCTGCGAAATCCCGCGCTCCGAGGCATCCGACATCGACAAGGCGCTCGACGCTGCGCACGCGGCTGCACCGGCCTGGGGCAAGACCGCCCCCGCCGAGCGGGCCGCGATATTGAACAAGATTGCCGACCGCATTGAGCAGAATCGGGACTCATTGGCGCTGGCCGAATCATGGGACAACGGCAAGCCGATCCGAGAGGCGCTGGCCGCCGACATCCCGCTGGCCGTCGATCATTTCCGCTATTTCGCCGCAGCGATCCGCGCTCAAGAAGGCACGCTGAGCCAGATCGACGAGGACACCGTCGCCTATCACTTCCACGAGCCGCTGGGCGTGGTGGGACAGATCATCCCGTGGAACTTCCCGATCCTGATGGCCACATGGAAGCTGGCTCCGGCGCTCGCCGCCGGCAACGCGGCGGTGCTCAAGCCCGCCGAGCAGACGCCGGCGTCGGTGCTGTATCTGATGTCGCTGATTTCAGATCTGTTGCCGCCCGGCGTTGTCAACGTGGTCAACGGGTTCGGCGCCGAAGCCGGCAAGCCCTTGGCGTCGAGCCACCGCATCGCCAAGGTCGCGTTTACCGGTGAGACCACCACCGGGCGCCTGATCATGCAGTACGCGTCGCAGAACCTGATCCCGGTCACTCTGGAACTGGGCGGCAAGAGCCCCAACATCTTCTTTTCCGACGTGATGGCCAAGGGCCCAGGAGATCAAGACTTCCAGGACAAGGCGCTGGAAGGCTTCACGATGTTCGCGCTCAACCAGGGCGAGGTGTGCACCTGCCCGTCGCGCAGCCTGGTACAGGCCGACATCTACGACGAGTTTCTGGAACTGGCGGCGATCCGCACCAAGGCGGTCCGCCAGGGTGATCCGCTGGACACCGAGACGATGATCGGCTCGCAAGCCTCCAACGACCAGCTCGAAAAGGTGTTGTCCTACATCGAAATCGGCAAGGACGAGGGCGCCAAGATCATCACCGGCGGCGAGCGCGCCGAGCTGGGCGGCGACCTGTCCGGCGGCTACTACGTGCAGCCCACCATCTTCGCCGGCAACAACAAGATGCGAATCTTCCAGGAGGAGATCTTCGGGCCGGTGGTGTCGGTGGCGTCGTTCAAGGACTACGACGACGCGATCTCGATCGCCAACGACACCCTTTACGGCCTGGGTGCGGGCGTGTGGAGCCGCGACGGCAACACCGCCTACCGGGCGGGCCGCGACATCCAGGCCGGCCGGGTGTGGGTGAACTGCTACCACGTCTATCCCGCGCACGCGGCGTTCGGCGGCTACAAGCAGTCCGGCATCGGCCGGGAGAACCACAAGATGATGCTCGACCACTACCAGCAGACCAAGAACCTGATGGTTTCCTACTCCAATAAGGCGCAAGGGTTCTTCTGATGCCCCCTCGGGTGGTGATCACCGCCGCCGCCGCCACGCTGCTGGGTGAGCTGGTGAACCGGCACGGCCCGGTGATGTTCCACCAGTCCGGCGGCTGCTGCGACGGGTCGTCGCCGATGTGCTATACGGACGGGGATTTAATCGTAGGGGCCCGCGATGTGCTGCTGGGCGTGCTGGACGTGGGCGCCGGGGTGCCGGTATGGATCTCTGGCCCGCAGTTCCAGGCCTGGAAGCACACCCAGCTCGTCATCGACGTGGTACCTGGCCGCGGCGGCGGGTTCAGCCTGGAAGCGCCCGAGGGGATGCGGTTTTTGTCCCGCGGGCGAACGTTCAGCGACGACGAGAACGCTGAGTTCGCGGCTAATCCGCTGATCACCGGCGCCGATTACGAGCGCGGCGAGCGCCCGCCGGCGCGCGCACCCGTAGTGGCCAGCGCCGCCGACGCTTGTTCGTTACCAAGGCGCGCCGAGCAGCTAAAGCCGTAGCCGGCTGCTGCGGCGTTATCGTCAAAAACGTGATACCGCTACCGCGGGCCTGGCTGCTGACCAGCGCAATGCTGGTAGGTGTCGCGGCCGGGGTGCTAGGCGCCACCGCCGCGATGACGGTGGATCACGTCCGCCTGCGCCCGGACTTCGCCATTGCGTTGGTGGTCGGCCTTCCCAGTGCCGTCGGCTTGCTGACGATCCTGTTTTCTCGGCGCCGATGGCTTACTGCGCTTGGCGTGTTCACACTGGCGTTGGCGCCGGGATGGTTCGGCGTGCTCGCGTTAATCGAGGTGACGAACCATGCCTAACGAGGACGTGCTAGACACCGACGCGCTGCCGAAGACGGAGCCGTACCTGCCAACCTTCGACACCGACGCACACCCCAAAGCCGAACCGGAATTCATCGAACCACTGCCTGTCCCGCGGCGCCGGTGGTGGCGTCGACGTTCGGACGCTCCTGCGACGGAGACAGCCGATGAGCTGGCTAGCGAACCCGTCGCATCCGAACAGGTCGCGCCGGCGTCTGGGCCGCTGCATGCACCGGCGCCGCCGATCACCGTGCCCAGCCGGTACTACTACGTGAAGTGGTGGCAGTTCATCCTGATGCTGCTGGCGGTGTGGGTGCCGGCGGGCGCAATCGGGGCCGGCCTGTTCTATTGGTGGACCCACGACAATTCCGCCTATAAGACCCCGGTCGTTTTCGTTGTGTTCGTTTACGTCATCGTCTCCACGGTTGCGGGTTTGATGCTGGCAATGCTGCCCGACCGGCCGCTGGTCTCAGCATTGGGAATCGCAATGCTGTCGGCGCTGTTCGCATCGGTCATCGCAGCGGCCCCCTGCTACGGCGCGTTCTACTGCGACCACACCCAGAAGCAGTGCCTGATGGGCGTCATCCCGCACTGAGCCCGTCGGCTGAAGCTATGCAAGGCTGGCGCGGTGAACGATGCCGCCTACATGCCGGGCGACCGTGACCTTGCATCGGTCGCGAATCTGATTTCAGACCCAGCTCGGGCGACCATGCTGGCAGCCTTGGCCGGCGGACGCGCGCTACCGGCCGGCGAGCTGGCCCGCCGGGCTCACGTGCATCCCGCCACCGCCTCCGCGCACCTGCGACGCCTGGTCGAGGGCGGATTGATCCGGGTCCGCGTCCAGGGCCGGCATCGATACCACGAGATCGTCGATCCCGAGGTCGCCGCGGTGCTGGAGGCCATCGCCCACATCGCACCGCCGGCTCCGGTGCGTTCGCTGCGTGCCCATCGCACCGCCGTCGCGCTGGCCGAGGCGCGGACGTGTTACGACCATCTGGCCGGACGCCGCGGCGTGCGGCTGCGCGATCGTCTCCTGGAAGCCTCGGCCATCCGCTGCCTCGACGACCGGGATCACGAGCTGACGGACCGCGGTCAGCACCTGCTCGACGACTTGGGCATCGACTTGGCCACGCTGCGGACCAGCCGGCGGGTATTCGCCCGCTGCTGCGTCGACTGGACCGATCGGCGGTTTCATCTGGCCGGAGCGCTGCCCGCCGCGATCACCAGCGAGTTCCTCGCCCGCGGGTGGCTGCGCCGCGGGCCGGGCCGCGGCCTGCGGGTCGCCGCCGATTACGACCAGCACGTCGAAAGCTGGCTGGCCAACTGATGATGGGCTCGCGGCCACTAGGGTGGTGGCCGTGACCCACTATGACGTTGTCGTCCTCGGAGCCGGACCCGGCGGATACGTCGCGGCCATCCGCGCCGCGCAGTTGGGATTGAACACTGCCGTCGTCGAACCCAAATACTGGGGCGGAGTCTGCCTCAACGTCGGCTGCATCCCGTCGAAGGCCTTGCTGCGCAACGCCGAACTCGCCCACATCTTCACCAAGGAAGCCAAGGCCTTTGGCATCAACGGCGAGGCAACGTTCGACTACGGCGTCGCCTATGACCGAAGCCGCAAAGTGGCCGAGGGTCGGGTCGCCGGTGTGCATTTCCTGATGAAGAAGAACAAGATCACCGAGATCCACGGCTACGGCAGGTTCACCGACGACCACACGCTCGAGGTCGATCTCAACGACGGTGAAACCGAAACTGTCACCTTCGACAACGCGATCATCGCCACGGGCAGCAGCACCCGGCTGGTTCCCGGCACGTCGCTGTCCGAAAACGTCGTCACCTACGAAGAGCAAATCCTTTCCCGCGAGCTGCCGGAATCGATCGTGATCGCCGGCGCAGGTGCCATCGGCATGGAATTCGGCTATGTGCTCAAGAACTACGGCGTCGACGTGACCATCGTCGAATTCTTGCCGCGCGCACTGCCCAACGAAGACGCTGAGGTGTCAAAGGAAATCGAGAAGCAGTTCAAAAAGCTCGGCGTCAAAATCCTCACCGGCACCAAAGTCGAATCGATCGCCGACGACGGGTCCGTCGTCACCGTCACCGTCAGCAAGGACGGCAAGTCAGAGGATATCAAGGCGCAAAAAGTGTTGCAGGCGATCGGGTTTGCGCCCAACGTCGAAGGCTACGGGTTGGACAAGGCCGGAGTGGCGCTGACCGACCGCAAAGCAATCGGGATCACCGACTACATGCAGACCAGCGTCAACCACATCTACGCCATCGGCGACGTCACCGGGCTGCTGCAGCTGGCCCACGTCGCCGAGGCTCAGGGAGTGGTGGCGGCCGAAACCATCGCCGGCGCAGAGACTTTGGCCCTCGGCGACTACCGCATGCTGCCGCGCGCGACGTTCTGCCAGCCGCAAGTGGCCAGCTTCGGGCTCACCGAGGAGCAGGCCCGCGACGAGGGATACAACGTGCAGGTCGCCAAGTTCCCGTTCACTGCCAACGGCAAAGCGCACGGGCTGGGCGACCCCAGCGGTTTCGTCAAACTCATCGCCGATGCCACGCACGGCGAGCTGCTGGGCGGGCACCTGATCGGCCACGATGTCTCCGAGTTACTGCCGGAGCTGACACTGGCGCAGAAGTGGGATCTGACCGCAAATGAGTTGGCGCGCAACGTCCATACCCACCCGACCATGTCTGAAGCGCTGCAAGAGTGCTTCCACGGGCTGACCGGGCACATGATCAACTTCTGATGGGTACGCGTGCCGAGTCGATCTGGGCTGCCATCGGCGGCGTGCTCGCCGGCTATCTGCTGTGGCTGGTGGCGATTTCGATCGGCGACGCCATCACCACGGTGAGTCTGTGGAGTCTGATCGTGCTACTTGTTTCAGCGGCGTTCGCCCTGTGGGCGGTGCTACGCGGACAGCGGCTGCGACGAGCACAAAACTATCCGCTGGCGTGGTTTGTCTTCGCGTTGCCGGTTCTTCCCGTGCTGCTGTCGTTGGGCGTGCTGATCCGCACCTACGTGTGACCGCTACCGCGGATTGTCCAGCGGAATCTCCAGCGCCGACATTGTGGCCGCCAGGCCATCGTATTGCCCTGCAAGCATGCAGAACTCGATGAGCTGACGTCGATCGAGGTGGCTGGACAGCTGTTGCCAGACCTCAGCGCTGAGCGAGCGGTTTTTGATGAACTCGTCGGTGGCGTTCAGCAGCGCTTGCTGGCGGTCGCTAAGAGCCGGCGCCGGGTTCGGCCAGGCGAAGATCATCGCCTGCGTCTCGTCATTCAGGCCGCGACGGCGTCCCATCTTGCGGTGATGCTGCAGCTCGTATTCGGAACCGCGCAGATGGGCGACCCGCAGGATCACCAACTCGGTGTCAGCGGCCGGCAATCGGCCCCGCAGCAGCCGCGCGCTGTAGAACGCCCACGCCCAGAACAGCAGCCGGCGCTGACCCAACGTGCCAAACAGATTCATCTGAGGCGCGCCGACCGTACGGGCTGCGGATTTCTCCAAAAGCCAATTGATCGGACCTAACTCGCGAAATCCGCCCGGAGGGATGCGGCCTTCTTGACCGGACGTCATGGTTGCTTCACCAGATACGGCGAGACCGTGCTGCGGTGCTCGTCGAGGTCGAGCGCGCGGCCCAGCGCGGGGAACGCCCGCTGTGGGCAGTTGTCGCGCTCGCAGACCCGGCAGCCCGCGCCGATCGGTGTGGCGACGTCGCCGGACAAGTCGAGTCCTTCCGAGTAGACGAGCCGATGGGCGTGCCGCAGTTCGCAGCCCAGCCCGATCGCGAAGGTTTTACCAGGCTGACCATACCGTGATGCCCGTCGCTCGACGGTGCGGGCCACCCACATGTAGTTGCGGCCGTCGGGCATCTGGGCGATCTGCACCAGGATCTTGCCCGGGTTGGCGAACGTCT
>DAIODV010000147.1:7346-8848 GCA_036746615.1 Mycobacterium sp. | reverse complement strand
CCCGGCATGAACGAAATCGTCTTTCCCGCGGGCATTTTGCAGCCACCGTTCTTTGACCCCAACGTCGACGACGCCGCCAACTACGGAGGTATCGGCGCGGTCATCGGCCACGAAATCGGGCACGGCTTCGACGACCAGGGCGCGAAATACGACGGCGACGGCAACCTAGTCGACTGGTGGACCGACGACGACCGCACCGAGTTCGGTGCCCGCACCAAAGCGCTGATCGAGCAGTATGACGTCTATACCCCGCGCGGGCTCGACAACGGCCATCACGTCAACGGTGCGTTCACTGTCGGTGAGAACATCGGCGATCTGGGCGGTCTTTCCATCGCGCTGCTGGCCTATGAGCTGTCGCTGAAAGGCGAAAGCGCGCCTGTCATCGACGGTCTCACCGGCGTGCAGCGGGTGTTCTTCGGCTGGGCTCAGGTGTGGCGCACCAAATCGCGTGAGGCTGAGGCGATTCGGCGGCTGGCCATCGACCCGCACTCGCCGCCGGAGTTCCGCTGCAACGGGGTCATCCGCAACATCGACGCCTTCTACGACGCCTTCGACGTCGCCGAGAACGACGAGCTATACCTCGACCCGCAACGACGAGTCAGGATCTGGAACTAGAGGTCTCCGCGCGAGCAGACGCAGAATCGCACGCGGCACGGCCGCGCAGTGCGATTCTGCGTCTGCTCGTCCTTAGAGCTGCCAGTCGTTGGAGCCGTCGTTCTTCGAGTAGGTCCCGACCGAATTCTTCACGACGATGGGATCGCCGGCGCCGAAGTTGTCGAAGAACCACTGCGCGTTGGACGGGCTGATGTTGATGCAGCCGTGGCTGACGTCACGCTTGCCCTGGTCGGCCACCGACCATGGCGCGCTGTGCACGAAGTCGCCGCTGTTGTCGAACTGGACGGCGTTCTGGACGTCGACCTTGTAGCCCCAGGTGGAGTTGACCGGGACCCCGTAGGTCGACGAATCCATCACGACCTTGGCCTTCTTATCGAGCACGTAGTAAGTGCCGTTGGGTGTCTGGTGACCACCGGCGGCCATCCCCATCGACATCGGGATCGACTTCTCCACCGTCCCGTTGCGGGTGACGGTCAGCGTGTGGGTGGCGTCGTCGGCCGTCGCGATCAGCTGGTCGCCTGTCCGGAAGTCCGAGATGGTGCCGGCGGCGTCGACGTGCACCGCGGTGTGCGCGGGCCAGAAGCTCAGCGGGCGCCAGCGCACCTGGGAGGGCGTCATCCAGTAGAACTTGCCCGGCACTGGCGGGGTCGACGAGACGTGGATCGCCTGCTCGGCCATCGGCTTGTCGGCGATCGGCCGCCCGAAGTTGATGATGATCGGCTCGCCGACCCCGACCATCGAGCCGCTCACCGGATTGAAGGTCGGCGGCACGAACGGCGGCTGTCCGACGAACGGCTCCGGGTTCTGTCCGGCAGCCGGGCCTGACGGCACGGCGGCCGGAGCCGCTGCCGGCGGGGGCAGCGGGGGGGGCCGGGGGGGGGGGGGGG
>DAIODV010000147.1:0-7251 GCA_036746615.1 Mycobacterium sp. | reverse complement strand
GGAGCCGCTGCCGGCGGGGCCAGCGGGTCGGCCGGTGGCGGTGGGGGCGCGAAGGGAATGCCCGGCGGCGGCGGCGGTGGTGCCGCGAGCGGGTCACCCGGAGGCGGCGGTGCCAGCGGGTCGGCCGGTGGCAGCGGGGCGTCTATGCCCGGCGCGGGCGGTGGCGGCGGTGCCGGCTCGGGGTCGGCCAGCGCCGAATTACTGCCCAGAGTCAGTGCAGCGGTCATTCCCGCTGCACTGAGCGCAGCGACGATCCATCGAGACATACAGATCCCTTCAGGCCCTCCAGTCATCGTCTCAACCAGTATGCATAGCGGCGAGACCGGCTTTTGGCTTAGCGGTTGCTGATTCACCCAGGACGCTGGCCCGTTGCGGGCCGCTGACCTGCTGTGATGTTGGTCGTTGAGAGGCGATCTTACCGGAGGCCGGAAAAGGGTACGTCGAACAGCCGCCGCTCAGCGGTCATCCCCGCTGCTCCGACGCCGATCAGCACCGCGGATGCGGCCAACATGACCAGCGCACTCCGTTCGTAGAACAGCCCACCCGCGAACGATCCGGCCATGATGCCGATCTGGAACGCCGCCATGTACAGCCCAGAGGCCCCGTCGGGGTCGTCGGCTCCGGCGCGCATCGCGGCAGCTTGCAGCATCGGCGAGACCGCGTTGGCGGTGGCGCCCCACAACGCGATCGCAGCGACGCCGATCGCGATGCTCGCGGCCGTGGGCACGTCATGGAACGTCAGCGCGATCAGCACGATAAATGTCAGCCACAGTGCGGCCATGCAGCTGATCACCGCCGCCCGGGGCCGCTGGTCTGACGGTCGGGCTACCACCGGCATCGCCAGCAGGCCCGCGATGCCGTAGGTGGCCAGCAACCAGGCCAGAGCCGGTCCGCGCACTCCGACGACGTCGCGAATGAGCACGGCGATATAGGTGTAGGAGATGTAGTGGCCGGTAACCGCGATCATTGTGAGCAAGCTCACGATGACCAGCCGCCGATTGCGGTGATGCCCGGCTCCCCGCCCGACGCGGGCCAGCTGCACGTCGGTCAACGCCAGTACGGGCAGCACAAGCCAGGCCGCTATGGTGACCACGGCCGCCACCGCCGCGACCGCCACCACGGCGATCCGCCAGCCCCACACCAAACTCATCGCCGCCGTCGCCGGGCTGCCGACCACCGCAGCCAGGCTGATACCGACGTAGATGACCGTCGTCGCGCGTCCGGAGTGGCTGGCCGGGACCAGCCGGGTGGCGATCGGTGCGAGAACCGACAGCATCAGGCCGTGGGTGATCGCCGAGAGCACCCGGCCCGCAGCCAGCACGACAAAGTTGGGCGCCACGGCCGAGATGAGCTGCGAGGCGGTCAGGCACGCCAACGACACCAGCAGCGCCCGCCGTCGCGGCCAGTGCGCGGTCCACCGGACCAGCGGAATCGTGGTTACGGCCGCCACCAGCGCATACCAGGCCAGCAGCGTGCCGACCACGGGAATGCTGACATGCAAGCCCCGGGCGATCGCGGGCAGCGCACCCACCGGCAGGATTTCGGCGGTGACGTAGATGAAGGCCGCCGCGGCCAGCACCGCCAATTGGACTGCGATCCGCGGCGTCCACGGTCCGCCGGGAGCGGCCGGACCGTCGTCGATCGCGGTCTGCGACGGGGGGTCATTCCACCAGCGGCGCGATCGCGCTGCTCCGGTGGCACGGGCTGGCCCCACGGCCCCTACTCAACCACGCAGTGCGCTGGTTCCGTCAACTACGACCGGACGAGTCGCGCGATGGCGGCGGAGGCTTCGGCCAGCTTCTCGTCGGCATCGGTACCGCCCTCGGCAACCGCACGGCTGACGCAATGGCCGAGGTGCTCGTCGAGCAGGTTGAGTGCTACCGACCGCAATGCGTTGTTGGCGGCGCTGATCTGGGTGAGTACGTCGATGCAGTATTTGTCGTCTTCGATCATCTTGGCGATGCCGCGCACCTGGCCCTCGATGCGCCGCAGCCGTTTGGCGTAATTGTCCTTCTGCGACGAGTATCCGCGTGCGGGTGTCATATTTCTCCAGTGCCTTTCCAGCATCCTTGGCTAGGCCTTCCCGAGCCGTCGTGACGGCGTCGATGTTCCAGACCATTGTTGATCTCGGGTTGCGCCTTCTCGACGCCGCCCCCCGTGATTTCGGTTTCTGCCAGCATATCTGATACCCCACCCGGGTATTTAAATGATTTTGGGCCGACATGCCAGCTCACGCATACTTGGGCCATGGCGCAAAACGATCGGTCGCCCGCTGTCGACATCAAGCCCCGTAGTCGTGAGGTAACAGACGGCCTGGAGAAGGCCGCCGCGCGCGGCATGCTTCGGGCGGTAGGCATGGACGACGACGACTTCGCCAAGCCGCAGATTGGCGTGGCTTCGTCGTGGAACGAGATCACACCCTGCAACCTGTCATTGGACCGATTGGCCAAGGCGGTCAAAGAAGGCGTGTTCGCCGCGGGCGGCTATCCACTCGAGTTCGGCACGATTTCGGTGTCCGACGGTATTTCGATGGGCCACGAGGGCATGCACTTCTCGTTGGTGTCGCGCGAGGTGATCGCCGACAGCGTCGAAACCGTGATGCAGGCCGAGCGGCTTGACGGGTCGGTGCTTTTGGCCGGCTGCGACAAATCACTGCCCGGCATGCTGATGGCCGCGGCGAGACTGGATCTGGCTGCGGTGTTCCTCTACGCGGGCACGATCCTGCCCGGTCGCGCCAAGCTGTCCGACGGCACCGAACGCGAGGTGACCATCATCGACGCGTTCGAGGCGGTCGGTGCATGTGCCCGCGGACTGATGCCGCGCGAAGACGTCGACGCCATCGAGCGCGCCATCTGCCCCGGCGAAGGCGCCTGCGGCGGCATGTACACCGCCAACACCATGGCCAGTGCCGCTGAGGCACTGGGCATGTCGCTACCGGGCAGCGCGGCGCCGCCGGCGACCGATCGTCGCCGCGACGCCTTCGCGCGCCACAGCGGCGAGGCCGTCGTCGAATTGCTGCGGCGCGGCATCACCGCCCGCGACATCCTCACCAAGGAAGCGTTCGAGAACGCGATCGCGGTGGTGATGGCATTCGGCGGCTCGACCAACGCCGTGCTGCACCTGTTGGCCATCGCCTATGAGGCAGGCGTCAAGTTGTCGCTAGAAGACTTCAGCCGCATCGGATCACGCGTGCCGCACCTCGCCGACGTCAAGCCGTTCGGCCGCCACGTCATGTCCGACGTCGACCACATCGGCGGTGTCCCGGTGGTGATGAAAGCCCTGCTGGATGCTGGCCTGCTGCACGGCGATTGCTTAACGGTGACGGGCCGCACCGTCGCCGACAACATTTCGCACATCGCGCCGCCGGATCCCGACGGCAAAGTGTTACGCGCCCTCGACCATCCGATCCACCCCACCGGGGGGATCACCATCCTGCACGGATCGCTGGCACCTGAAGGCGCAGTGGTCAAGACCGCGGGCTTCGATTCCGAGGTGTTCGAAGGCACTGCGAGGGTTTTCGATCGTGAGCGGGCGGCGTTAGATGCATTGACCGACGGCACGATCACGCACGGCGACGCGGTGGTGATCCGTTACGAGGGACCTAAAGGCGGCCCGGGGATGCGGGAAATGCTTGCCATCACCGGTGCCATCAAGGGCGCCGGGCTCGGCAAGGACGTGTTGTTGTTGACTGACGGCCGGTTCTCCGGCGGCACCACCGGGCTGTGCGTGGGACACGTCGCGCCCGAGGCAGCCGACGGCGGTCCGATCGCCTTCTTGCGCGACGGCGACCGAATCCGGCTCGACGTCGCCAAGAGCACCTTGGACGTACTGGTCGATCCGGACGAGTTCGCTTCTCGCCGGGAAGGTTTCACTCCGCTGCCACCGCGTTACCGCACTGGGGTCCTGGCCAAGTACATCAAGCTGGTGGGTTCGGCCGCCAACGGAGCGGTCTGCGGCTAAGTAATGACCGGCCCGGCCGGCGCCCGCCGGCCGGGTTATGCAATCTCGGCGCTTGTGTTAGACCGGCGTTGAGTTACGAGCCCGCATACCGAAGTACATCGCGTTCAAGCCCAACAGGGTCAGCACCGCGCCTGCAACCACATTCGACCAGATGATGGCAGCGTGCGGCGTAACTCCTTGCACGACCCATGGCGAAATGATGAACCAGATGCCGAATACCGGCAGCGTCCAAGTCATTCCGTGGCTGCGGTTCAATGCCATCCCGTACGCAAACGCCAGCGCCACGCAGACGATGCCGACGACGAAATCATTGACTGCAAGCGGTTGCGCTCCCTGGAAGCCGACAATCCACGGCGACAGCGCCGCGTATACCGCAGCTACCAGCGTGAAACCGAAAGTGCCCTGCGCAGTCATCGACTCGGCAGCGCGCTCGTAGCGCTCACGTAGTGCCAGTAGATCTGGGTGGTGATCAATTGATGAATGGACTGTACTCATTTTGTGACCTTTCTGTTATGCGGCAAGCCTTTTGGGCTGGCCGCAAACCATCCATCCACCCCAAGGTTACGCTCGTCGGTTGGGTGCCAGCAACGAACGCAGACGGCGCTGGCGACCGCCGAATCCTCGGGTGGGTTTCGGAATCCTGGTAACTGGAGTAGTTTCCGCGAGCGTGGACATCGCGGATCGACTTCGCCTTGACGTCCCGGTCGGGCAGGCCGGAATGGGTGGCGGTCTGGCAGGTGGTTCGCTGGCCGCGGCCGTCGCAAACGCGGGCGGGCTGGGCACTTTGGGGTTGGCCGGGCTAGGCCAATTGCGAGCGGCGATCAATCATGTTCGCGCGCAAGCGCCGGGGCGTGCTGTCGCGGTGAACCTGTTGATGCACTTCGTGCGTCGTAGCCATGTCGCGGTGTGCATCGATGAGCGCGTCGATGTTGTCGTGGTGGCCTTTGGCGGCGACCGCGAGATTGTGGAGCGACTGCGCGACGCAGGAATCTTTGTGTTTGTGATGGTCGGTACCGAAGCTCAAGCGCGACAGGCAATCAGTTGGGGCGCTGATGGTTTGATCGCACAGGGGCGAGAGGCCGGCGGCCATCTGGTCGGGACGATGCCGGCGCTCGAGTTCCTGCCGCTGGCGCGTGCGGCGGCCGGTCAACGGCCCGTGTTCGTCGCCGGCGGAATCGCCACGGGCGCAGACACCCGCGCGGCGATGGAGGCCGGAGCCGATGGCGTCATCGCCGGAACGAGATTCCTGATGACACACGAGGCCAATGCCCACCCCGAGTATCAGCGACGAATCCTCGAGGCCGAATCAACCATGGAGACCACGCTTTTCGGCCTCAGCTGGCCGCTTCGGCATCGCGTCATCCCCAACGCCGCCACGCACCGGTGGTGCCACGCGGATGGAACCGCCAAAGCCTTGCCGGCTGTCGTTAACGCCGGCAGCCGCTGGCTTTCGGTACTCGGGTATTTCGACGCTGGTGCACTCATCCGCGTGCAGTCACCGAAGTTGCCGATATTCACCCCGCTGGCACCGCTTCCCGATATGCCCGATTCTTCGGTGGACAGCGGAGCGCTCTACGCCGGCGACACGGCATTGCGGATCAACGCGATCATCCCGGCACAGCAGGCTGTCAACGAACTAGCGCCGTAGGCGTTATTTCACCAGCGCGAGGGCGAACCCGTCCCAGTGCTTCGACCCCACCGTTTGGAGCACCGCGGTGTCGAGCTTCGGATGCTGCCCCATGACCTCCAGCGTCTGGCGCGTCGCCCGCACGACGTCGTCGGGGTCCGCTGACAAGATCGCGCCATCGCGAATGACGTTGTCCACCACGATGACTGAGCCGGGATGGCTCAGCCGCACGGCCCACTCCACATAGGCGACGTTGTTCACTTTGTCCGCGTCGATGAATACCAGGTCGAAGGGGCCATCGCTCAAGGTCGGCAGGGTATCCAGCGCGGGGCCGACCACCACCTCGACTCGGTCGCCGAGACCCCCGCGGTCGATGTTGGCCCGCGCTACTTCGGCGTGCCTGGGCTCGTATTCCAGCGTGACGACGCGCCCGTCGGGACCTGCACCGCGGGCAAGCCAAATCGTGCTGAAGCCGCCGAGTGTGCCGATTTCCAGAATGCGCCGTGCCTTGATCGCACGTACCAGTAGGTTCAAGAACTTGCCTTGTTGAGTCGATACCGCGATCTTCGGCAACCCGGCCGCATCGCTGGCCTCAAGGGCGGCCGACAACACGGGATCGTCGCCAACCACGGTGCTATCCAAGAAGGCATCCACATCGGCAGGGCTCGAAGTCTGGGTCATGGGCCAACGCTAGCCCGCCGCCTTCGCCGATCGCCACTGTAATAAACCTATTTACCCTATACCCCTAGGGGGTATGTGCTACAGTCGTCGTGTCCACTGAATCCCGCGATAGACAAGGGGAAAGAGATGACAAACGAAGCCGGAACACTACTGACCTGCTCCCACGAGGGCTGTGGCTGTCGCGTTCGCGTTGAGGTCGAATGCCACTGCGCCGGTGCAGACCAGGCGTATCGGTGCACCTGCGGCGACGAGATGGTCGCAGTCAGCTAGCGCACACCCTCTTTGGCGTAGACCACCCGCAGTACATGCCCGAGCTCAGGACCCATGACCAGCTCGGCCAATGTGCACAACGTTGCGACATACTGCGAGCCGTGCGGCGGCTGAGCGTGGCATAGATGGTGTGCGATCTCGTGTAGCACCACGAGCTCGCGCATCGCCCAATCAGCCGCCGCGCGGTCGGGTACCGCGATAACGCCTGCGCCGTCGTGATTTTCGTAGTGAGCGGCGGTGGCGGCCCGCCGTGCCCGCACCCGCAGCGGCGATACATTCGGCCACTCGCGCCGTACCGCCGGCAACGCCAGCACTTCGTCGACGTAACGCTGTACCGCCGGGACCGACGCGAATCGCCCCTCCGGCGGCAGCGTCAACTGGGCGCCGAAGAACTCCACGCTGCCTGACCCGTGTTCGGCGGCGCGGTCGAACAACGTGCGGACGAATTCCTCGGCGGCGTAGACCTTCGAACGCTGCCAATCCCGCGCAGCCGGTTCCTCGGCGTTCACCGCTCCAGCGCGGTCCGCGCCCCGGATAGCTCCGCGCCGCTTCCCAACCGCGCCCGCTTACCGGCCCGGTCCCCCGCCCGTCGCGCCGCCGACGAATACCCCGCAGAGGCGCGGTTGGCCTGCCAGGTGCCCCGGGCCTGCGACGCACTGCGGTAGTAATCGCGAAGCTCGATCTCCTTGTCCCGCAGCGCAATCGCGGTACCC
>DAIODV010000146.1:0-8919 GCA_036746615.1 Mycobacterium sp. | reverse complement strand
AACACGTTGAAGCCGCCGGTGACGATCATGTCCTTGACCCGGTCCACGATGAAGTAGAAGCCGTCCTCGTCCTCGCGGGCCATGTCACCGGTGTGCAACCAGCCGTCCTTGAACGTCTTCGCCGTCTCTTCGGGCAGATGCCAGTAGCCACCGGCCAAAAGCGGTCCGCTGACACAGATTTCACCCGGCTCGCCCGGCTGCACCGGGCTGCCGTCCTCTCCCAGCAGCGCGACGCGCGCAAACAATGTCGGGCGGCCGCACGAGGTCAGCCGCTTCTCGTCGTGATCGCCCTTGGCCAGGTAGGTGATGGCCATCGGGGCCTCGGATTGCCCGTAGTTCTGCGCGAAGATCTTGCCGAACCGGCGGATCGCCTCAGCCAGTCGCACGGGGTTGATCGCCGAGGCGCCGTAGTACACGGTCTCCAGCGACGACAGGTCACGGGTGTGCGAATCGGGGTGATCCATCAGGGCGTAGAGCATCGACGGCACCACGAATGTCGCCGTAATGCGCTTCTCTTCAATGGTTTTCAACACCTCGGCGGGGTCGAACTTGGGCAGCACATACATTTCGCCGCCCTTGATCAACGTCGGGAGGAAATACGCGGCCCCGGCATGCGACAGCGGGGTGATCATCAAAAACCGCGGTTCCTCCGGCCATTCCCATTCGGAGAGCTGGATCGACGTCATGGAAAAAATCGACTGGGCCGTGCCCATCACGCCCTTGGGCTTGCCGGTGGTGCCGCCGGTGTAGGTCAGGCCAATGACCTGATCTGGCGGCAGGTCCCTGGCGGCCAATGGCTGTGGGTCGTACTTGGCCGCCTCGGCCGACAGGTCGACCGCCACATCTTTCAGTTGCTCTGGCACCGGACCGATCGTCAGGATCTGCTCGAGCGAGTCCACCTTCTCCAGCAGCGCCAGCGCACGCTCGACGAACATCGGGTTGGGGTCGATGATCAGCGACTTGATGCCGGCGTCGGAGAGCACATAAGCGTGATCGTCCAGCGATCCGAGCGGATGCAACGCAGTGCGGCGATAGCCCTGGGTTTGGCCGGCGCCGATGATCAGCAACACCTCGGGCCGGTTGAGCGACAGTAGCCCGACGGCGACGCCGGTGCCTGCGCCCAGCGCCTCGAACGCCTGGATGTACTGGCTGATCCGCTCGGCCATCTGACCACCGGTCAGCGTCGTGTCGCCGAGAAACAGCACGGGCTTGTTCTTGTGGCGCTTGAGCGCGCCGACCAGCAGGTGGCCGTTATGGGTGGGGTAGCGCAGCAGCTCTTCACTCATCAGGCCAGACTAGAACGTGTTGCAATTCGGGTCGGGGCGCACCCTCGATCGCCTACGCTTCCTGCCCATGGCTGATGCAGATGTCGTCATCACCGGGACCGTGTTAACCGTCGACGACACCCGGCCCACCGCCGAGGCGCTCGCCGTCGCCGACGGACGCATCATCGCGGTGGGCGACCGATCCGAGATCGCCGGGCTGATCGGCTCCGCCACGCAAACTATTGACTTGGGCGACGGGTGCGTCATGCCGGGATTCGTTGAGGCGCATGGTCATCCGCTGATGGAGGCGATCGCGCTGTCGGACCGGATCGTCGACATCCGGCCCGTCACGATGCGCGGCGCCGAAGACGTCGTCGACGCGGTCCGCCGCGAGGTCGCCAAGCGCGGGCCGGACGGCGCCTACCTCAACGGCTGGGACCCGCTGCTGCAGCCCGGCCTGCCCGAGCCGACGCTGAGCTGGCTGGATGACGTCGCACCCGACGGGCCGCTGGTGATCCTGCACAACTCCGGGCACAAGGCGTACTTCAATTCGCACGCCGCCAAGCGCGCCGGGCTGAGCCGTGGCACTCCAGACCCCAAGGGCGCCAAGTTCGGCCGCGACGCACACGGCGACCTCGACGGCACCGCCGAGGAAACGGGCGCGGTGTTTCCGCTGCTCAGCGGGGCCATCGGTCCGTCGGACTACCCGGCGATGCTGCTGGCCGAATGCGCGCGGCTCAACCGAGCCGGGCTGACCACGTGTTCGGAGATGGCGTTCGATCCGGGATTCAGGCCACTGGTCGACGGCCTGCATGACCGGCTGACCGTCCGGCTGCGCACCTACGAGATTTCCAACCCGCAGATGTCAACCGACGCTTCACCCGGCGACGGCGACGACATGCTGCGTCAGGTCGGCATCAAAATCTGGGTGGACGGCTCGCCGTGGATCGGCAACATCGACCTGAGTTTCCCCTACTTGGATACGGCCGCCACGCGCACGATCGGCGTGACACCCGGCTCATGCGGGCACGCCAACTACACACGCGAACAGCTGGCCGAGATCGTCGGCGCCTACTTCCCGCTGGGCTGGCCGATGGCCTGCCATGTGCAGGGCGACGCCGGCGTGGACACCATCCTCGACGTGTATGAAGAAGCCCTGCAACGCAATCCGCGCAACGACCATCGACTGCGCCTGGAACACGTCGGCGCGATCCGGCCCGAGCAACTCCGCCGCGCGGCCGATCTCGGCGTCACCTGCAGCATCTTCGTCGACCAGATCCACTACTGGGGTGACGTCATTGTCGACGGCCTGTTCGGGCCCGAGCGCGGATCCCGTTGGATGCCAGCAGGTTCCGCGGTGGCCACGGGCATGCGGATCTCACTGCACAACGACCCGCCGGTGACCCCGGAGGAGCCGCTGCGCAATATCAGCGTGGCCGCCACCCGCATTGCGCCCAGCGGGCGGGTGCTGGCACCCGAAGAACGGCTGACCGTCGAGCAGGCGATCCGCGCACAGACCATCGACGCCGCGTGGCAGCTGTTCTCCGACGACATCATCGGCTCGCTGGAAGTCGGCAAGTACGCCGACATGGTGGTGCTTTCGGCCGATCCCCGCACGGTGCCGCCCGAACAGATCGCCGACCTCGACGTCCGCGCAACGTTCTTGGCGGGCCGCCAGGTCTACGCGCAGTGACTCCCGCGCTGGACGACGTTCTCGAGCGCCTGCACGTGGTGGCCCTGCCGATGCGGGTGCGCTTCCGCGGCATCACTACCCGAGAGCTGGCATTGATAGACGGCCCGGCCGGCTGGGGCGAATTCGGCGCGTTCGTGGAATACGACCCCCCCGAAGCCGCGCACTGGCTCGCCGCGGCCCTCGACTCCGCCTACGGGCATGTGCCGCCGCCGCGGCGCGACCGCATCGCGATCAACGCCACGGTCCCGGCCATCCCCGCCGCGCAGGTGCCCGAAATCCTGGCCCGCTTCCCCGGCGTGGGCACCGCAAAGGTCAAGGTCGCCGAACCCGGGCAAACCCTCGCCGACGACGTCGCCCGCGTCGACGTGGTCCGCGCTCTGGTCCCCACGGTCCGGGTCGACGCCAATGGCGCCTGGACCGTCACGCAGGCCGTCGAAGCCGCCTCCGCGCTGACTGTCAGCGGTCCGCTGGAATACCTCGAACAGCCCTGCGCCAGCGTCGACGAGCTTGCCGAGTTGCGCCGCCTTGTCGATGTCCCGATCGCCGCCGACGAGAGCATCCGCAAAGCCGGCGATCCGCTGGCCGTGGTCCGCGCCGGCGCCGCCGACGTTGCTGTGTTGAAAGTTGCTCCGCTGGGCGGTATTTCGGCCCTGCTATCGATCGCTGCACAGATCGACATTCCCGTCGTGATCTCCAGCGCGCTGGATTCGGCAGTCGGGATCGGCGTCGGCCTGGCCGCCGCCGCAGCGCTCCCCGAACTGCGTCACGCCTGCGGCCTGGGCACCGGCGGGCTCTTCGCGGAGGACGTCGCCGAAACCCCCGCGCCAGAAGACGGCTACCTGCCCGTCGCGCCGGTGTCTCCGGACCCGGCGCGGCTGCAGGCGCTGGCGGCCCCTCCGCAGCGTCGACAGTGGTGGATCGACCGGGTGAAGGCCTGCTACCCGCTGATGTCCTGATTTGTGGGGTACATGGCATAGACGACACGGCGTCTATCGCCGACACTTAGCGGTATGACGCGAAAAGTCCTGATCGTCGGCTTTCCCGGCGTGCAGGCGCTGGACCTGGTCGGCCCCTTCGAGGTGTTTACCGCGGCGTCGCTGATCCTGGCTGCCGACGGGAAAGACGGCTACCAGCTGACGGTGGCGTCGATCGACGGCCGGCCGGTGTCGACCGAGACCGGCCTGGCCTTCGCTGTCACCGAGCTGCCCGACCCTGATGAGCCGGTCGACACCCTGATCCTGCCCGGCGGCCACGGCACGCGTGGCGGCCGGCGCGACCCGCGGCTTATCGACTGGATCGTCGCAGCGGCGCCGCAGGCGCGCCGTGTCGTCAGCGTCTGCACCGGAGCATTCCTGGCCGCGCAGGCCGGCCTGCTGGACGGCTGTCGGGCGACCACCCACTGGGCGTACGCCGATCAACTGGCGCGCGAATTCCCCGCAGTAGACGTCGATCCCGACCCGATCTTCGTGCGCAGCTCGCCCAAGGTGTGGACCGCCGCGGGTGTCAGCTCGGGCATCGACTTGGCGCTGGCGCTGGTCGAAGAGGACCACGGCACCGACGTGGCCCAGACGGTGGCCCGCTGGCTGGTGTTGCACCTGCGCCGGCCCGGTGGGCAGACGCAGTTCGCCGCGCCGGTGTGGGTGGCCCGGGCCAAACGCGAACCGATTCGCGCTGTCCAAGACGCCGTCGAATCCGAACCCGGTGGCGTGCACAGCATTACCGAGCTGGCTCGTCGCGCGGCGATGAGCCCACGACATTTCACCCGGGTCTTCACCGACGAGGTCGGCGAGGCGCCCGGTGCTTACGTCGAACGGGTCCGCACTGAGGCGGCCCGCCGTCAACTCGAGCAGACCGACGACACCGTGGTGACCATTGCCACGCGCTGCGGCTTCGGCACTGCGGAAACCATGCGCCGCAACTTTATTCGACGAATCGGCGTATCACCAGATCAGTACCGGAGGAGCATGGCGTGACACAGATCGCGATTGTGACGTATCCGGGTTTCACCGCGCTGGATTTCGTCGGCCCGTACGAAGTGCTGCGTTGGCTGCCCGACGCGGAGGTCCGCTTTGTGTGGCACGAACCCGGCCCGATCACCGCTGACTCCGGCGTGCTCGTCATCGGGGCAACTCATTCGTTTGACGAAACCCCTTCGCCTGACGTCGTTTTGGTCCCGGGCGGGATGACCACCGTGGCACACGCGCGCGACGAGAAGCTGCTGGACTGGGTCCGTCAGACGCATCAGAGCGCGACGTGGACGGCATCGGTCTGCTCGGGTTCGCTCATCTTGGCGGCGGCCGGGCTGCTCGACGGCAAACGCGCGACCTCGCATTGGGCGGCGCTGCCGATGCTGAAAGGGTTGGGCGCCATCCCCGTTGGCGACGAGCGCGTCGTGCACCAAGGCGAGATCGTCACCAGTGCGGGGGTATCGGCGGGTATTGACCTCGCGCTGTGGCTGGCTGGCCGGATCGGCGGTGAGGACCGCGCGAAGGTCATTCAGCTGTCGATGGAGTACGACCCGCAGCCGCCGTTCGACTCCGGCCACATGTCCAAGGCGTCCGCGAAGACCAAGGCAGCCGCCACCGCGCTGATGGCCAGGGACGTGGCCAAGCCCGCTCAGCTCAAGGCGGGAACGCAGCTGCTGTGGAACCGCGCGCTGTCGGCGGCGCGGGCCAAGGCCGCCCGCCGCTGAATTGCCGCAGCCAACGGGCTGCTAACGGCCGTATGCTCGGCAGATGTGGCGTCTTGGGGTCATCGCGGTCTTGGTATGGACCCTCGTGGGCTGCACCTCGACCGTCGCCGGAACCGCCACCGGCCGCACTGGCACGAAAACCCCTCACCCGTCCGCGCACGGCCTGCCGGCGCTTCTGCTCAGCCTCGACGAAATGAAGCAGCTGCTGAAGTTCGACGACATGGCCATCCAAGACACGTTGACCGAGCCCGAGGCGCGGGGAATCTATCAGCCCCCCGACTGCGTGGGCGCGGTGTTCAGCAGCATGGCCGGCTCCTATGACGGCAGCGGATACCGCGACTTCTACGAGGTCCGGCAGAAAGACGCAACCGGCGGCGACGTGCCGCACTGGGTCGATCAGAGCGCTGCCACCTTCGATAACGACACGGCCGCAAAGGATTTCGTTACCCACCAGGTCGCCCAATGGCATCAGTGCGTGGGCCGCCAGTTCAAGTATGCGTATCCGCGGCCCACTGACTGGCAGGACTCCTACCGCATCGGCGACACGACCGATTCCGGTTGCGTGGCAATGATCTCCAGCGTGACCACCGGCGATGAGCACTACACCGACATTCGCGCGTTGGCCGCGAAGTCCAACATCGTCGTCGACCTCCAGTTCACCGGCTTCGACCTGACCGACGAGCCCGCAACGGCCGTCAACCGGATCCTCGATCGAATCGCTTCCCACGGCCACGACTGCGCGTTTTGGGCCTAACTAGCCCGCCACTGCGTGGATCACCGCTTCCGGGTTGTCAAGGGAGACAAAGGTTTTTGCGCCGGGCACCTCGATCAGCTTCGCGTTGCCGAACGCCTCAGCCAGCCGGCGGCCCAAGCCGGGTGTGAAGCAGCGGTCCGACTGACCCCAGACCAGCGTGACGGGCTTGTTGAACCGCTCCAGCCGGGTGGCCACGTCGGTGAGATCGGCCTTGGCCACCTGGCGCAGCAGCGCCGCCATATCGCGGCAGATGCGTGAGTCTTTGCGGCAGGGTCGCAGCCAGTCGTCCGTCATCTTCGGGTCGGGCCGGTTGATCAGCAGGCCGAACCCAAGCGGCGAGTTGCGCAGCACGCGCAACCGCATTTGTCCGAAAAGCACCTTGATCGAGATGGGGCCGCGAAGCAGTCCGAACACCAGATCGAATGGCGCAGGCGGGCATTTGTCGAACGCGTCGCAGTTGGTCAGTACCAGGCGGCCGATCCGCTCTGGATGGGCGTCGATGAGCAGTTGGCATATCCCGCCTCCGGTGTCGCTGCCGACCAGTGTCACGTCGGAAAGGTCCAGGGCAACGATTGCGTCGTTGATCAGCTCCGCGACACCGGCCAGCGACAGCATGCGCGCGTCGCGCACCGGGATGGTGTGTGAGCCCAACGGCAACGTCGGCACGATGCAGCGATACCCGCGCCGGCCCAGGTCTTCGGCGACGTGGCGCCACAGTTGTCCGTCCACCAGGATGCCGTGGATAAACAGCACCGGCGGGTGCGCCGAATCTTGCGGTCCGAAGGTTTCGTATTCGATGGTTGCTTGCTTGAGTGCGAGTTCTGGCATGGCAAAAGTCAAGCTCAAACCCGCTGCCAGGTCGACGTCGCGAACTGCCAGATACTGCCACCGCGCGGGCGTCGCGTAGGTTCGTCGTCGTGATCAACCTGGCTTACGACGACCAAGGGACCGGCGAGCCGGTCCTTTTTATCGCCGGCCGTGGCGGTCTTGGACGCACCTGGCATCTGCATCAAGTCCCGGCGTTCTTGGCCGCGGGCTACCGCGTCATCACGTTTGACAACCGTGGCGTGGGCGCGACGGCAAACGCCGACGGCTTCACGACGGAGAGCATGGTCGCCGACACCGCTGCGCTGATCGAATCCTTGGGCATCGGCCCCGTGCGCATCGTCGCCGTGTCGATGGGAGCGTTCATCACGCAGGAGCTGATGGTCGCCCGGCCCGATCTGGTCAGCCAGGCAGTGCTGATGGCGACCCGGGGCCGGCTCGACCGCGCGCGGGAGTTCTTCCGCACCGCCGAGGACGAGCTCGCCGCCTCCGGCGTCCAGCTGCCCGTCTCTTACGACGCGAAGATCCGCCTGCTGGAGAGCTTTTCGCCCAAGACGCTGAGCAACGACGAGGCGGTGAGCGAGTGGATCGGCATGTTCACCATCTGGCCGATCAAATGGACCCCCGGGGTGATCCGCCAAGGTGCCATCTCGCCGCAGGGCAATCACTTGCCCGCGTACCGAAACATCGGCGCGCGGGTTCTGGTGATCGGGTTCGCCGACGACATTGTGACGCCGCCGCATCTGGGCCGCGAGGTCGCCGACGCCATCCCCAAGGGCGAGTTCCTGCAGCTCGCCGACACCGGGCATCTCGGGTTCCTCGAGCGTCCCGAGGCGGTCAACTCCGCGATGCTGCAATTCTTCAGCTTTATGGGTGTCTGAACCCCCGACGTAGGCTGATCTGGTGAATCCCTCGACGGCCCAGGCTCGCGTCGTCGTCGACGAACTGATCCGCGGCGGCGTCCGCGATGTGGTGCTGTGCCCGGGCTCACGCAACGCCCCGCTGGCGTTTGCCCTGCAGGACGCCGACCGGGCCGGCCGCATCCGGCTGCACGTACGCATCGACGAGCGGACCGCCGGCTATCTGGCGATCGGGCTGGCGATCGCCGCGGGCGCGCCGGTGTGTGTCGCGATGACGTCGGGCACCGCGGTGGCCAACCTAGGCCCTGCCGTCGTGGAGGCCAACTATGCGCGGGTGCCGCTGATCGTGCTGTCGGCCAACCGGCCCTACGAGCTGCTCGGCACCGGCGCCAACCAGACCATGGAGCAGCTGGGCTACTTCGGCACCCAAGTGCGCGCCACGATCAGCCTCGGCCTGGCCGAGGACGCGCCGGAGCGGATGGACGCGCTGAACGCGACGTGGCGCTCGGCCACCTGCCGCGTGCTGTCGGCCGCGACCGGTGCCCGCAGCGCTAACGCCGGGCCGGTGCAATTCGACATTCCGCTGCGCGAGCCGCTGGTCCCCGACACCGATCCCGGCCCAACGCCGCAGGGACGCCCCGGCGGCCAGCCGTGGACCTACTCTCCGCAGGTCAGCTTCGACCAGCCGCTGGACATCGACCTGAGCCTGGACACAGTGGTCATCGCCGGCCATGGCGCCGGCGTGCAACCTGAGCTGGCAGCGTTGCCGACCGTCGCGGAGCCGACCGCGCCGCCGGCAGCCAACCCGCTGCATCCGCTGGTGCTGCCGC
>DAIODV010000145.1:3816-8931 GCA_036746615.1 Mycobacterium sp. | reverse complement strand
GTGACCCGACGATCGCGCCGACACGCAGCGGGTGAATGGTCGTGTACCAGCAGGTCTTATGCATGATCAGATGCAGGTAGTCGTCAGGCCGCAGATCCTCGACCTTGTCGAGTTGCCAACCGATCTCGGTCGCCTGCCCCTCGAGAGTGCGCATCGCCATCGTGTCGAATTCGGCCCAGACCAGATCAGCCAGATCGCGATCGAGGCGCCGCGTCGCCCTCCGCAACACCTGGCCGGCGACCACGGCCAGCGCATCGCCGGCGTTGAGGGCGGCGGCGAGTCCATGCGTTGCTGCCAAAGTCGGCCTGTTGCGGCGCATTTCGCTGCCATCGGCGATGTCGTCGTGAACCAGGAACGCGTTGTGCAGCATTTCGATCGCGACGGCCAGCCCCAGCAGTTCGTTCGGTTCCGCGCCGAATGCCCGCCCGGCCGACAGGCACAAGGCCGGCCGCAATGCCTTGCCCGGCCGCGACGGGTACTCCCGCATGGGTGCGTAAAGCCATTGGCTGGGTTCGCCATCGGGCAACGCGTCGAGCATTGTTCGGCGAACTAACTTGGCGACCTCGCGCAGGCGCTCGTCGACTACCGTGACCAACTCGGCGCGGTCAGCGGTACTGGTCATGCGCTTGGCAGGCGGACGGTGAGCATCACCGGGAGCCAAAGATCAGGGTGGCCACTTGCCAACAAGGTGCCGCGGTAGACGCCGGGGCGAACTTCCGGCGCGATGTCGACGGTGATGACCACCCCGCGACTGGATCGTGCAGGCATGGGTACGACGGCGGTGTCCACGCGCACTGCGTCCGCACCGATCAACGTGCCGTTATGACTGAGCAGATCGCTGCATCGCAGCCGCACATCGCCGCGGTCGTCGGGTCCCCTATTGTGCAGCCACACCTCAGAATTGGCAGAACCGCCCACGGGCGCCTCGAGGTTGACGGCACGATTCGCGTCGGGATTGTTTACATCCAGGCTCACCGAGTCGCTGCCGACAGTCGGGGTGAGCGGCATTGATCGAAGCAGGAATTGTCCGACTGTCGACCACCATGCCCGGGTCAATCGTTCAAATTCTTGAATACCATCTATCGCACCATTGGCATTAGGCGAAGCGTTGCCGTTAGTTGAATCAACTAACGGCGCAGTGGCTTCGCCGTTCGTGCTCGATCCCGCCGCTCGAACGAACTGGTCGACAATCCGACTGGCGGCCCGAAACCCTTCAGCCTGAATTGCACTGAGCGCCCGCGCATTTGCGGCAGGGTCGAAAACCGACGCCCAGGGCAAATCGTCGATGGTGCCGTCGTCGCGGAATCCCCGGTTGGTCAACAAAACCTCCCGCAGATTTTGCCGTATTACACGAAAGGACAAGCATTTGAGTTAACGCTGTAAATCAAACGGTGCGACGGTATGCTACCTGGGCAAACCGGTGATCGGAGGCGCAATGGCCGCTCTGCTTTCGCTGCTGGCGCTTTATGGTGCGCTGGATCCCGCAACGGCGGGATCGGAATTCGACAGTAATGGTGTCGCCGACGCCGCGGCCCGGTATCTGCCTATCACCGCGGGATCGCCTGGGTGGTTCACCAACATCGTGGACATGTTCCACAGCGATCGCGCAGAAACCCTTCCAGACCCCGAAGGTGCGCTCGCCTACCTCGTGGACGGTGACGACTCGCTGACGGTCCCCGAAATGTCCCGGCTGGTCTATGTCGTTGGCGCACTCTGCCACACGCCGCGGTTCGAGGCGATGGTCTCAGAACGCGGGAATCCAATGGCGCGGGCGCTTGCTCTGGCCGGCCCGGAGTACGGGGGCGGAACTGAGGCGGACGTGGCCAGAGGCGACGCCCTGCTCCAGCTGCTCTATGTCGAATTGGGCAGCGCCGTGGATCGAGATCGCGTCATCCGCATGGCCGTTGTCCAACAATTGCTGTCAGCCAATGTGGCTGCCGTGCCGGCCTGCATTCCGTCCACGCAGCAGGTCGATGGGTATGACTGCGTGGTGATCGACACCATCTTCCAGCGCCCGGATATCTACCTGCAGAACCTCAAAAACGTCGTCGATCCGCTGAACTGGAGCCGGAACTATCCTCACGGATTCTGTCGGATGGACCCGCAGAATCCCGACATCTATCCCGACGGGTGGAGCCGGGTGCTGGAAACGGTCAGTGTGGGCTGCCAGCAGGGGTGGGAGCGCCTCGTCACGCCGCTCAAGTATTACAAGAGTGAGGCGAGCGCCGACCAGGCGACGTTGCAGTACGAACTCGACACCGGGCCGACATTCGGTGACGGCCGGATCAAGGTCGACCGCGGATTCATCAGGATGCGGGCCACCGGGAACCCGGGCGTTTGGGTGCGGACCCGCAAAACCGTCCACATCGACGGGCTGCTGCCCGCAGCGCAGGCCATGTTCGTGTGCCCAATGGGATATGCGTCTCAGGCCTCGGAGATGCTCTTCGGCAACGCCACGAACCCACCGGCCGATACCGTGCCGTGGGCGAACTCGCCACCACCGACTGCGACGGGCGCATCGGCGACGGGGGCACCGTCAACTGGGACTGGGGCTGGAACCGCACCCCCACCGAGCGGCCAGGTTGCGTCGGTGACCACTCAAATGTGGCTGGACTGTGTCAAAGATCTGGCGAACAAGAACCTTGCGCTGTCCACGAAGTGGTGGCAAAACAAGCTCACCGTGGATGACGTGATCACTTACACCCAAGACGTGGGCTCCGAGATAGCAAGCGCGCCATGGCGGCTCATCCAGGCACTCAACCAGCCACCCAATACCCCGCCCAACAACGGCAATCCCGGCGGTGGCGCGTGACCCAACCACCGCCCCAGCAGCCAGTCCCGGTCGTGCAGGGAGTGCTGGACCAAATTGCGGCCACCGCGACGGCGGCGGCCCAGGAGATCGACGCTGGCACGTTCAGTCTCGACGACCGGATCAAAGCGATGCACCAACTTTTCGAGTTGTCAGTGCAGGGCTGGGCAGCGCTGGTTCAGGCCGCCGTCTCCGGACCGGCTTTCGGCGTGCAATGGAATGCGGCACCGGCACCGTCGGATCCGATACCCGTCAACGCAAATCAGACCTACCCGCGCTACATCGAGGTCGCCACCTCGTTCGCACAAGTGGGTAATCCCGCACTGACCATCCCCAACAACCAGATCCAGTTCATCCCCCAAGTGCTCCAGGTGGGCGCGACGCAATTCCAAATGGCGGTCACGGATCCGAATCTCAGCGCTCGGTCGTACTACGGCGCGGTGCGGCTCACCACAGTCACTCCCGGGGGCACCCCGACCAGCACGGAAATCGTGACGATCGACGACGTCGAGCTGTGAACGGCCCCACCCCTACACCGACCATCGATGAACTGCTTGACCGCGCGGTACAAGCGATCAACCGCGGCGACCGCGCCACCGCCGACGCGCTTGCCGGCCAGGTGCTGGCTGTTGACGCGACCAACCTCGATGCCGAGGAGTTGCTCGCCGCTCCCGCGGCCGGGGGCGCGATCCGCCGGCTGACAATCATGTTCGCCGACCTGGTGGACTCGACGGCATTGTCGACCCGGACCGAACCGGAGACCTACCGCACCGTTGTCGGGCGTTACCGCGACGAGGTGTTGCGTGTCGTCAATCGCTACGAGGGTCACGTGGGATCGACGAAGGGTGACGGGTTGCTTGCGGTGTTCGGCCACCCCACACCGCATGAGGACGACATCATCCGGGCGGTACGCGCTGGACTTGACATCACCAGCGAGGTTGCCGCTCTTAGCCAACGGGTGTGCCAGCGATTCGGTTTCAACATCGATGTTCGTGTCGGTGTTCACCGCGGCCTGGTCTACCTGGACACCGCGCAGGACGACGTCTACGGGTTGGGGGCCAACCTCGCGGCTCGCATGTGTAGCCTGGCCGAGCCCGGCACCGTCGCGGTATCCGAGGCGGTCGAACGTCTGGTCCGGGACAGTTTTCGCTTAGAAGAACGCGAACCCCAGCCCGTCAAGGGTGTTGACGATCCGATTGTCTACTTTCGAGCAGTCGGAGAGCTCGATCCGACAAGGCACGCGCTCGGCCCGCTGATCGGTCGCCAACGCGAGGTCGAGTACCTGCAGACCGCCTGGTCTCACGCCGTGGCCGGCACGTTGACAACACCCGGCGTGGTTTTCCTGGGTGAGGGCGGAATCGGCAAGAGTCGCCTGGCCGCCGCGGCCATCGCGAAGGCCGTCGGGTACGACGCGGTTGTGCTGGAGTTGTTCGGGTCGCCATTCCACACCGACGTTGGTTTACGTCCGGTACGAAGGTTGCTGGAACGACGCTGCGACATCGTGCGCACATCTGACCCCGCCGATCGGCTGGCAAAGCTGGAGGCGGAAATCATTGCGCACCAACTGGACCCGTCCGTGACGATCCCGCTGTTGGCGCCAGTGCTCGCCATCGCCCCGACCGCCGGATATCAACCGGTGCCGGTCGCAGGCAACCCACTCCACGAACGCATTGCGAGTGCCGTCTACGACTATTTGTTGGCTTGCCTGGGTGATGGACCCGGCCTGGTGGTGATCGAAGACCTGCACTGGTTCGATCCCGACACCGTCGAGATCGTTCACAAGCTGCTGCGCGCGGATACCGGCCGGCTGATGGTCGTTGTCACGGGACGCGAACAAGCTTCGCTGTCTGACGGGGTGCAAGTCTTCGAATTACGACCGCTCACCGGTGAGCAGGCCGACGAGCTGATCTTCTCCCTGGATCCCGCGATGTCGCTCGATGCCCGACGGGAGGTCCGCCGCCGCTGTGACGGCATACCGCTCTACATCGAAGAGGTTGTAGCCAAAATCAGGGAGCACCAAGCGAACTCGGCGACGCTTACCGAAGTCCCCGATACCCTTTATGAAGCGCTGTTGGCACGCCTTCCCTCCAGCACCAACGCGGTACGTGTTGCGCAAGCGGCCGCGATCATCGGCAGCGTCGTCGAACGCGGCGTGCTGCAATCGGTAGTCGATCTGGGCCAAGACGATATTGACCAGGGAATTGAAGAACTGACGGACAGGAGGATCCTCCAGCCTGTTCGGCAAGATCTGTGGCGCTTTCGCCATGAACTCATTCGCGAGGTCGCCGCCGAGTTGGTTCCGCCCA
>DAIODV010000145.1:0-3806 GCA_036746615.1 Mycobacterium sp. | reverse complement strand
GAGCCGAACACAGACGTCGCCGCCCGTTCCGGCATTGCCACCGGCAACGGGGTTGTGGTGGACGAGTACTGCCGGACCAGCTCGCCGAACGTCTACGCCGCGGGAGACGTTGCGAACCACTACCATCCGGTCTACGGCACCCGCGCCCGCGTGGAGCATTTCGACAACGCGTCCAGGCAGGCGGCCGCCGCGGCGGCCAGCATGCTCGGCCGCGACATTTCGCAAGTCGCCAAGAGCGCCACCGCCTTCGGCGATCGGCACGGACGGATCGGCGATGTGCTGGCTGCGACGTCGGCTGCGGGAAATCCCGAATGGGCGTCGGTGGCACACCACTACGAGGAGGCCGACCGCTACGCCGCCGCGGCGGCCGCGTACGAACAAGCGTCGGCCGTGGCCCGGCGCCGCGGAGCATTGGATGAGGCCCGTACTTACCTCATCCGCGCATTGGAGAACATCGAACGATTGCCAACTGGGACTGAACGCGACGAATATGAAGTCGCAATCCGCCTGCAGAGCGGATTTCTCTCTTCCGTGGCCACCGGACATGCAAGTCGCGAAGCCGCTGCGGAGTTCGAGCGCTGCCTGCAACTGATCGGCGACAAGGTGAGTTCTCAGCTGTACGCGACATTAAACGCCCTGTGGAGCTACTACTTTGCCCGCGGCGACCTTGACCGAGCGACACAATTAGGCGAGTCGATACGCTCGCGCCTCGCCGACATGCCACCATCGATGCGTGTCGGGAGCGAGCTTCAGTCAGCCGGCCTGGCCTGGTTTCAAGGCGACTTCGCGCGCGCCCGAAATCTCATCGAGGCTGCTGCCAAAGTCGCCGACGAATTACCAAGCCCCCCAACCGAGGGCAACTTTTTCGCACCCAACGAACCGATCGCGACGCTGTACACCTACCTCGCGACATCCCGGTTCGTGCAAGGTGATTTAGCCGGCGCAGAAGCTGCGCTGGCCCAGACATACCATCGCTGCCAACAGGTGAGCTTCCCGCATGGCATGTTCAGCCTGGCCTATGGAAAATCGCTGGAGATTTGGATACGCATGGAAGCGGGCCAACTGGAGCGGGCCGCGCAGCTGGCCACCGAACTCGCCGACCTGGGCAAGCAGTACGGTTTCGACGAATGGATGATGGTGGCCGCAGCACAGGGGGCCATGGCACGGGCGAGGGCTTGGCTGGCTGACGATGGGCCCAATCCTGCTATGTTGCAAACACATATCGAAACCGTGACCGCGGTCGCCCAGACCTGGCGCGCCTATGACCTGAAGGTCTTTCTCGCGTGCATCGACGCGGTCCTGGCGCGGCTCCTCACCGCCGCGGGACAGCGAGATGCCGCCCGTGATCGGGTGGCCATCGCGCTGGAGCTGGCGAACGACACCGGAATGCATTTCTATGACAGCGAGCTGTTGCGGGTCCGCGCCCACATATCTGCTGATCCGGACGTGCGCCACGCAGGCCTTCGTGATGCGGTCGCACTGGCCCGCGACCAGGCTGCGCCGATCTTCGAAATGCGCGCCGCAGCAGATGATTTCGAGCTCATCGGCGAGCCTGCGCGAGCGGCCCTGGCCGAAGCCGTCGGCCGATTCCCGCCGGACCAAAACTGGCCTGAGCTGACGCGGGCACGGGCACTGCTCGGGTGAGCGCACGCGGGGGTCGGGTGGCCATCCTCGGTGGAGGTATGGCCGGGTTGAGCGCCGCCTGGCGGCTGTCCGAACCGGGTTGGCGCGAACGTTTCGACTCGATCACCGTCTATCAACGCGGCTGGCGACTCGGTGGCAAGGCGGCATCCAGTCGCGGGCAGAACGGCCGGATCGAAGAACACGGCCTTCACGTTTGGCTGGGCTCTTACGAGAACGCGTTTTCCCTGCTTCGCGAGTGCTACGCCGAGCTGGACCGGGCCACAACCGACCCGCGGGCCCCGATTCGCGGCTGGCAACAGGCGATGATCCCTTCCGACGACCTCGCCTTGGCCGATCGGATGCAGGGCGACTGGTCGATCTGGCCGGGTCGGTTCGCCCGAAATCACGAATTGCCGGGCGAGCCGGACGCCACCGGCCGTGAACTGACCGTCGTCGAATTCCTGCGCCGCGCACTGCAACTGATACTCGATTTCGCCGACTCGCTGCGCGAAGCACCCCCGATGGGGCTGGTGCTATCCACGTCGCCCGACCCACCGGCGGATGTCCGCTTGGTAGAACTGGTTCGCCGCACTGCGACGGCGGCACTGGCCGACCCATCGCAACGGTCCGAAAGCGGTCTCTTCAGCAAAGTTCCCAATGCCATCCGCGTCCTGCTGGATGACGATCAGCGCCCCGACCGCAAGAGGGCCTGGCTGTTGCTCTCGCTCGTAACGGCAACCGTGCGGGGTCTGATATACGACAACCTGATCACCGACCCGCTCGGATTTCGGGCGATCAACGACGAGGACTTCGGTGACTGGATCCTGCGCCACGGCGCTCACCCCGAAGTACTCGAATTCCCCTTGGTCCGTGGACTTTACGACATGGTGTTCGGCTATCGTGACGGCGACCGGAGCCGACCCGCGTTCGCCGCGGGATTGGCCGTGCTGTTGACCGGCAACATGCTGTTCGGTTACAAGGGCGCACTATTTTGGAAGATGACCGCCGGAATGGGCGACGTTGTGATCGCGCCGCTCTATCAAGTCCTGCGGCGGCGCGGTGTCCGGTTCGAGTTTTTCCATCGCCTCGACGCGTTGCACCTCGACCCAACGCATCACACCATCGACGCGATCACCATGGGCCGTCAGTTGCGACTCGCGGACGGAGTCGACCAGTATGCGCCGCTCGTGGAAGTACGCGGCCTTCCCGTCTTCCCGAATTCACCGGTGGCTACCCAGATTGACCCACACATCGACATCGGTTGTCTGGAATCGCATTTCGGAAAGCGAATGACGCCGAGACACGGGTGCTGCGCAATGGCATCGATTTCGACCACGTCGTCCTCGCGGTGTCGCTGGGCATGGTTCCGATCGTGGCCGGTGAACTCGTCGCGGACCGTCCGGAATGGCGCGACATGACCTCGCACGTCAGTACTGTGGCCACCCAGGCGTTCCAGATCTGGCTGCGGCCGGAGGAGGCATCGCTCGGCTGCGATAGGGCGGGGGCAACCGTCAGCGCCTATCTGCCACCATTCGACACCTGGGCTTCGATGCCCCAGACGCTTTGGGCCGAGGACTGGCCAGCCACCGACCGGCCCGCCGCCGTCGCGTACTTCTGCGGCAGCCTCGATGCACCGTGGCCCACAACGGATGACCATCTGCGATACGTGACTCGATACACCGACCAGGTGCACTCCGCAGCGGCCAGATTCCTCGACCGTCATGTCGGGCTGTACTTTCCGAACGCCGTCACCGAATCGGGCTTTGCCTGGCATCTGCTCAGCGGCGCCAATGGTCATCGAGGGCCCGAGGCATTGGCGACCCAGCACGTCAGCGTGAATATCGATCCGTCGGATCGCTACGTGCAGTCGATACCCGGGAGCGATCAATACCGACTACGGCCGGACGAAAGCGGTTACGACAACTTGGTGTTGGCCGGCGACTGGACGGACTGCGGGATGAACGCCGGCTGCATCGAGGCCGCGGTGATGTCCGGTCTCGAAGCCGCGAACGCCCTACTGGGCCGTCACCGCTATCACCGCATTCGCGGGTTTTACATGCCCTGAACTCGCCGCAGCTCGGCCGCCAAATCACCACGCTTGCCGACGCTGACGCCGCCCAACCCCAGCCACGACGCCATCGTGGCCAGCTCCGAAGCCAGCGCGGCGGCCACCCGCGACGGCG
>DAIODV010000144.1:0-8939 GCA_036746615.1 Mycobacterium sp. | reverse complement strand
TTGCCGTCGATCATCATTTTCGGCTCGAAGCGGACCTTTACAGCCTCAGTCATGTCTGTCACTCTCTTCTAACTCGTTAGAGGGCCCTACGGAGAGCCTTACTGGAAACTAGCCGATTGACAAGGTGCAACCTCTGCGGGGTCTCTTACTGGGGATCGAAGAGCACCGGAACCGATGTCGGCGACCGAAAGACTTGCCCGCGCACGTGCGGGTCATCCGCATCGGGGTCCAGCCGAAGATTCGGCAGCCGGTCGAGCAGAAGGTTGATGGCGGTGCGCATCTCGAGCCGCGCCAGGTGCATGCCGAGGCAGACGTGCCCGCCGGGCCCCCCGCCGAGGTGGGCCCGGGCCTCTCGATGGATGTCGAAGGTGTCCGGGTCGGGATAGCGATCCTCTTGCCGGTTCGCCGAACCGAGCATCGGCATCACCGTTGCGCCGGCGGGGATCGCCACGCCGCCGAGTTCGGTATCGCGCGTCGCCACCCGGGTGATCGTCAACAACGGTGATTCCCACCGCACGCCCTCCTCGATCGCCTGCGGCAGCAGCGACCGGTCCGCGCGGATGGCATCCAACTGTTTGGGATCCGACAGCAGCGCCAAAAGGAGGCTGCCCAACGCCCGGTAGGTCGTCTCGACGCCGGCGGGGAGCAGCAGCCTAAGGAACGAAAAGATCTCCTCGTCCGCGAGCTTCTCCCCGTCGATCTCGGCCGCGCCGAGCGCGCTGATCAGATCGTCCTTCGGCTCCGCACGGCGGGCCTCGAGGATCGGCGCGAAGTAGTCGCACAGCGCAGCCGAGGCCGCAAGCCCGCGCTCCGGGTTCATCAGCCAGCTCAGCAGCGAAATCGACCACCGCTGAAACTGCGGGTAATCCTTTTCCGGCAAGCCCAGCAGCCCTGCGATGATCTGGCTCGGATAGTCGAACGTGAACTCCTTCACCAAGTCCGCCTGGCCGTTGGGCGCGAACTTGTCTATCAGGCTGTTCGCCACACGACCGACCAACTCGTCCTGCCAGCGCGCCAATGACTTCTGCGAGAACGCTTTTGACACCAACGAACGCAGCCGGCCGTGGATCGGTTCATCCATGCCGAGCATCACGCCTTCACCCAGCACGGGGCCGAATGCGGCGATGACAGCAGCTGAGGAAAACGTCTCGTTGTCGCGCAGCATCTGCTGGATATCCTCGTGGCGATACACGATGAACATCGGCAGCGATTCTTCGTGCGGAAGCGCTCCCGACGTCTCGAGGCGCTGCACTGGCTCCTCGTGGCGCAGCCGCGCCAGTTCGGTGTACGGGTCACGCACGTCGCCGGAGATCGCGTCATCGAAGGCGCCGAAGTCGTCCAAGTCGTCGAAAAGCTGTTCCATCAATGCTCCTTTGATCCCAAGCGCCGCAATAGCGCCGGCGGGAGAATGCGTGCGGCGAACACCATGATCTTTTGACCGGCCGTCAGCGGCCACGCCCCGCCGCGCATCGAACCCTGTCTGGGTATGCCCAGCACGATCCGCGATACATGGTGCATGCCGGACGACGGCAGGATCCTGTTGAGGGCCAACAGCATCGAGGCATCGGGGCCGACACCGCGGCGCCGGAACGGGCCCTGGTCGTTTAACGCTTTGAGTAGCCCGTCGGTGAACCGCTCGGGCGGCCTTGCAAAGCTGACCGCGAAGCGCCCGCGGCTGTTCATCGTGTTGTGCAGCCGGGCGTATGGCCCGTCGAAATTGCGGTCGTCGGTGGTGCCCGCGTCGGTGATGATCTCGGTGTCGTACGTGCCGGCGACGAGGACGGTGACCCCGAGGCCGAAGGGCGCGATCTCGCACGCCATCGACTCAGCCCATCGCTCCAATGCTCCCTTGGCCGCCGAGTACGGCGCGGTAGCCGGCTGGCCGCGTACCCCGGCCGCGCTGGATACCAGCACGATGCGCCCCTCGCCCGCCGCGCGCATCGACGGCAGCAGCGCCTGGGTCAGCGCGACCGGACCCAGGACGCTGGTTGCAAACATCCTCTGCCACAGCGCCATATCGGTCTCCTCGACCATTCCGGCAGCAGAAATCCCCGCGTTGTGCACCAGTGCGTACGGTGCGCCCACGGCTTCTTCGATTGCTTTTGCCGCCGTCGTGACCGACGCGGTATCCAACAGGTCCAGCTGCACGCCGATCAGCCGGTCGTCGTCTTCAGCCGCACCCGTCGCCTGTCGCAAGAGCGGAAGCCCACTGTCGGGTGTCCGCATCGCCGCGACCACGCGCCACCCCTCGCGATACAGACGCACGGTCGAGGCGAATCCCAGGCCGCGAGACGCGCCGGTGACAACGACGGTGCGCGGCTCAACCATTCGATCTCGCGGGTTCGCAGCGGCCTTGGCCCGCCTGCGGCGGGTCGACGTGCGGCCGTCCGTTCGGCTCACCACTCGCCCACGTTGACCAGATACCCACCGAGAACGGACCTTGCGCGCCTTCCTTCTCGTAAAAGCCTTGCGGGTCATAGACTTTGGCCTCTGGATAAGGCCACGGGCAGGCAACCGAGGCCGCGGCATGGCTGACCTTGATGACCCAGAACCATCCGCCATAGGCAAAGTAGGACACGTTGATGATTGCGAACATCACCAGGAACGTTCCGAGCACCGGACGACTCGGGAAGATCTTGGCTTTCGCGGCGAGCTTTTCGGCCACCGACTTTCCGGTGTCGTCGCGGTAGCACAGTATCGCCGCCGGGACCATCACGAAGGTCACCGAGAACGACTCCCAGATCAGCGGGAACTGGAATGTCGTCCCGGTGAATATCGAGCCCCACGGAATGACCTGCGAATAGATGTACATACCCCAGTGGATGAGAATGTTCTCCAGGAACGCATCGAAAACAAAGCCGATCACCAAGGCGAGCAGCCCCAGGCTGACCAGCGGGTGGCGCGACACGAACGACGTAGGCCCATATTTGGCCTGTAGCTTCCGCAGAATCCAGACCGCTGGGAAGTAGGGGCCGAAATAGAACATGACGTAACCGAATACGACGAACGGCTCGACGGTCGGCGACAGTGACACCAGCGGCCACGACTCCGGCCAGTGAACGAGGTCGGGGTTGTAGACCGCGAACGGCGACCAGTTCATGATCGGGTCCTGCCACACGATCAGCGTGGTGCACAGGAACATCAACATCACCGGGCTACCGGGATTGCGCCGCCAGCCCCTGATGAATACCACCAGCAGCACGATCAGTGCCACCACGGTGGCACTGTCGAGGAAGGTGATGTAGTCCAGCCCGAACGTGAATTTGACCGGGCGGGGCCGGCCTTGCACGTTCGGGTTGGCCACGCGTGGATCGAGAGCTACGCGGCAGTTCGCGATGAAGAAGAGCGTGAATGCGGCTAGGGCGGCGCCGGCGATCCAGCCGCCCCAGCTGCGCTTACCGCTCCGCTGCGAAGGTGCCGATTTCTCCTGCGCGGCAAGCGGTGCGGATTGCTCAGTACTCATTGCTCGTCAGCCTCACTCTCCGAAGCGATCGACTAGGTGCGAGTTGATCCCGTCGGCGTCGAGCGACCGCGCCACCAGATAGCCGGCGCCCATCCAGGCCCGGCGCGTCCACTTGCCGAACGACACCCGGGTGCCGGGCGCGCCGGCGGCGGCGGGCATCATCTTCACCCGCTCCAACGCCTCTTTAACGCCGCGCGGACTAAGCGGGTGAGCATCGGAGAACGCGCGTACGAGCGTGGCCGCTACGTCATGGTTGACGACCGGTACGCAGTATTCCGGCCGCCTGCCGTACTTTTCGGCGTAGCGGTCCAGGAATTCTTGGCCGAGTCGATTCTCTTCGTCGTATTGGTCGACTCCGACCCAGCCCATGAACGCGTTCCACATGATCGGGTTCACCCAGGCATTCTGGAAAGCGGTTGTGGTGAATCGCGGTGGATCCCAATCCACCGCCTCCAGCGCGGGGTTGATGAACACGATCCCGAAGCCGAAGCCCAGATGCACAATCCCTTCCGCCTTAGCGTCGTGCAGGGTACGCACGGCTTCATTGATGTCTTGCGCGGTTTGCGCGATAGCCGCTTCCGCAACGATGCGAATACCCTTGCGCTGGCACGCGCTTCGCAAATTCTTCAGATAGCTTTCGCCGATCAGGTTCTGCTCGACGAGAACCCCGATCTCAGACAGTCCGCGCTTGGCAACGAGATCCGCGATGAAAATCGGCTCGTCGGTCATCGAGCCCTGCGGAAAGGCGAATGTCCATTCGCCTAACCAGTCGTCAGTACCGGTAACGCCGATCGCCGGAACCTTGAATCGCTCTTCGATCGCTTCGCGGGTAGGTACGCAGTTGTCGGTGATGTGTGGCCCGAACACCACCAGGCAGCCTTCATCGACGAGCTCACCGAACGCATCGATCACCGCCTTGACCGATCCCTTGGGCAACCCCTCCACCTCGCGGTAGACCATCTGCACGGGCCGGTCCAGCAGCCCGTTGTCAACGGCCTCTTCGAAGATGAGGTCAAAGCACCGCGTGAAGTCGGCCTTCATCTCCTCGGGGAACTGCGGCGGCAGCGTGAAGTCCATCAGATAGCCGACCTTGATCGGCTCCGCGGTGCTCTCGTAGGACATCTGACCTCCCAGGCGACAATTCACGTGCGCCGATTTATAAACCTAATATTTGTTCAGACTTTAGCGGCAGCGGTATATAGCGTCAATCATCAGACGGGCGCACCTCGCCGAGATAGATGTCGATCATCTCGTTCAGACCCCTGCCTACCGCTACGTCGTCGGTGAGGGGTCCAGCGATCGCCGCTCGTGCCGCCTCCGGCATGGTCAGCCCTTCTGCGACAAGCCTGCCCGCCGCAATCAGCACGCGCGTCGAGGCGACCTCACGCAGCCCGCCGGTCTCCAGCCGGCGAATGGCCTGCCCGAAACACACCAGCTCGGCTGCGACGGCACCGTCCACGCCCGCCTCATGCGCGACGATCGCCTCTTCGACATCGGCTGCGGGGAAACCAAATTCAATGGCGACCATCCGCTGACGTGTTGAATCCTTCAGGTCTTTGAGCACGCTTTGATACCCGGGGTTGTAGGACACCACGAGTCCGAACCCGGGCGCGGCATCCAGGGTGATACCGAGACGTTCGATGGGCAGCTGCCGCCGGTGATCGGCAAGCGGATGCAACACCACCGTGGTGTCCTGGCGGGCTTCTACCACTTCGTCGAGGTAGCAGATCGCTCCCTCGCGCACCGCGCGGGTCAGTGGACCGTCCACCCACACCGTCTCGTCGCCTCGCAGGAGATACCGACCGACCAGATCCGCAGTGGTGAGGTCGTCATGGCAGGCGACAGTGATCAGCGGACGGCCAAGATCGTAGGCCATCGCCTCGACGAATCTGGTCTTGCCGCAACCCGTCGGCCCTTTCAGGACAAGTGCCAGCCCTTGGCGGTATGCCGCCTTGAAAATGGCCTCTTCGCTGCCGACCGCCTGGTAATAGGGCCGTACCATCTCCACCTCTAGGGTCGCGCCGTTGGCCATAGTTTCCCTTCTGACACTCACCTTGATTGGAGCCTATCCGGAACAGATGTTTGTTTCAACGAGCACCGCTCGCGGCCGTTTGCCGGCCAACCTCTGCCGAGCGCAGTGCGGATCGGAACAGTGGCCCGATCACGCCGGCAAGCTGATCTGGACGCGCGATCGTGGCATGCGCGGTATTACCGAAAACCCTGCGCAGCGATTGCACGTCCGTTCCGGCGCCGATGGTGAGGCATACACAGCCAGTGCCTCGGCGGCGGGCTTCGATCAAGGCACGACGGGCATCCGCCGCGCCGTAGGCCCGCTCGTAGCCGTGGTCATATGCGAGGCCGTCTGACAACACCACCAGCAGCCGCCGCGTCGTGCCTCCGCGTGTCTCCAGGACCGCCGAGCCGTGGCGAATGGCTGCACCGAGGCGCGAGTATGCGCCGGGTTCGAGACTGTTCAGCCGCTTCATGGCGTGGGAATCCAGATGGTCGTCAAATCGTTTGACGGGCACCATGCGCACCGCGCGCCGGCCCTGCGAGTAATAGGCGTAAAGCGCCACCCGGTCGCCCAGGTCGTGGAGCGCAACCATGAGATTGGCGACCGCCGCACGCTGTTGTTCATGCACGGTCCGTCCCACCGTGCCGGGCTCGGCGGCCGACCCCGACACATCAAGCAAGAGCAACACCGACAAGTCGCGGCGCCGGCGCAGACTGTCGAAGTACACCGCCTCGTCCGGCACCGAGCCGGCGCGTACCTCGACGCGCGCTTCAACCGCCGCGTCGATGTCGATATCGTCGCCCTGCGACTGCCGATGGCGGCGATGCAGACCCATCCCAAGCCGTGCCAGTGGGCGCCGCATGCCAATCGCGTCGTCTATCGCAGAGGTGGCCGACGCGCTGATCTTCGGCTCGACCTCGTGCACCGTGCACCAGGCATCGCGGTATCTCTTGCGGGTCGCGTCCCATTCCGGATACGTCACGCCGCCTGTCAAGAGAATCCAATGCTCGTTCGCATCGTCGATTCCCGTTCGAGCCAGCGATGACACCGCGTGCATGCCGCGATCGCCGGAGTTAACGCGGTGGGTCGGGTTATCCGCGCCGGGTGGCCCGCCCCCGCTACCGGTCTTGCGTGCTGACGACAGCATCTTCTTCAGCCACTTCCCGATAAAGCCGCCTCCGCCAACGGGACTGGTGAACATGTCGGGATCGTCGGAATCGTCAATTTCACCGCCGTGGAAGTCCTGCAGCTCCTTGGCGCCGCGGCCTCGCGGTACGTGTTGAGGGCTTGGGTGGTCTTCTTGTTTGGCCACGCGGGAGCACGCGGCCAGTACCTTCGCCGGACGGATCACGCCGAATTCCGGTGCCGGCTCTTCGATCGCAGTCCGCTCGCTGGCCATTCGCAGCGATGCCGCCGGCGATTCAGTGCGACTTGCGATGTCACGGTTGCCCAAAGACGCCAACGTGCCAGGCAGCAGGTCGCCATTGGCGACGAGCGCGCGGTGGGCCTCGACCGCTAGGTAGCGCCGGGCCAGCCGCGGCTGGCGGACTAGCGAACGCACGACGCCAGGAGCCAGGCTGCCCGCCGCGATCAGTGAGGCTTGCACCGCAATCGCTTTGAGTGTCGCCCGGCCTCCCGCCGCGGCATCGACGAAAATCGTCTGACCATCAGTCCATGGCAGAGCACCTGGCTGCAGGCCGGCGACCGCTACCGGCCTTCCCGCCAGTGCAGATGCGAGCATGCCCAAGGCCTGCAACCGATCGCCAGAAGCGTCGCTTGCCACGCACGACCTCCGAACCCGCCGACCTCGTTGACCAAATATCTGTTCCAACGTAAAGTCCGGCTTGGCCCCAGTCAATCGCGCGAGGTAAGCAAGAGAACGTGGATTTCTCATACCCACCGGAGGTGGAACGCCTCCGCAAGGAGCTGCGCGCGTGGTTGGCCGCGAACCTGACCGACGACGTTGTGGCTGCTGGCCGGCGGCGAGGCAGAGACGACGCCGCGTTCGAGACACTTCGAGCATGGAATGCGACGATGGCCGACGCCGGCTGGGCCGCGGTCTCATGGCCGCAGCAGTACGGCGGCCGCGGCGCAACTGTACTCGAGCAGTTGGTGTACGCCGAGGAGACAACTCGCGCGCGGGTGCCAATGCCACTCAACGTGATCGGCATGAACAACATCGCGCCGGCGATCATGCAGTACGGCACCGAGGCGCAGAAGCGCACTCTGCTCCCCCGGATGATGCGAGCCGACGACATCTGGTGCCAGGGCATGTCGGAGCCCGAGGCGGGCTCGGATCTCGCGTCACTGCGTACGCGCGCGGTGCGTGAGGACGATCATTTCGTGGTCAATGGCCAGAAGATCTGGACGTCACTGGGTTACCGCGCCAACTGGTGTCAGCTCTACGTGCGCACCGATCCAGATGCACCGAAACACAAGGGCATTTCCTGCCTGATTGTTGACATGTCGTTGCCCGGCATCGAGGTCCGGCCACTCGTCACGCTCAGCGGCGAAGCCGATTTCGCGGAAATATTCTTCAGTGACGTGCGCGTGCCCGCCGACGCTCTGCTGGGCCCGGAAAACGGAGGCTGGCAGATCGCCACCACGACACTGAGCCACGAGCGTGCCGGCGCGGCGCGGCTCTACACCGAGATGCAGACGCGGCTGGCGGAACTGGTAGCCGACCTCGCCGAGGTTCACATCGATGGTCAGCAGGTGCTCGAAGGTTCCGTGACGTTGCGGCGCCTCGGCGAAATCGCCTTGCGTATCAAGTATCTCGAGGTGTTATGTCAGCGCTCGATCTCGGCGATCCTGCACGGCGGTGATGCATTCGGGTCGGCGAGCCTGGCCAAGACCATTTGGGGTGAGGTGGGTCAGCAGATTGCGGCGCTGGCATTCGACCTGCTTGGGTCGCACGCCGACGGTCGCCGGTGGGCTGACTATCGCTTGAGCTCCCGCTCGCTCACCATCGCGGGCGGCACGACGCAGATCAATAAGAACATCACCGCGCAGCGGGTCCTCGGATTGCCCCGCTCATGAATCTGGAACTGAGCGACGAGCAGACCGCACTGCGCGACACCGTGCGCATCTTCCTGGCCGAAAAGGCCTCGATCGCCGGGCATGTCCGCCCGATGCTCGAGGATCCAACCGGCACCACCGAGGCCGTCTGGCTTGGTCTCGCCGAGCTGGGAACCACAGGTCTGCTTGTCCCGTCGGAATACGACGGCGCCGGTATGACGATGGTCGAGGCCGGCATCGTCCTCGAGGAGCTGGGCGCCGGCCTGCATCCCGGACCGTGGCTCTCGACGGCGGTCGCCGCGACGCGCGCCCTGACACATTTCGGCGTGGATAGCAGCACAGCGGCCCCGATTTTCAGCGGAATCGCGAATGGCTCAACGGTTGCCGCGGTGGGTCCGCTCGACGGCGTTCGCCCGGCCGCGGTCGAACTGGGCGAAGGCGTTG
>DAIODV010000143.1:0-8947 GCA_036746615.1 Mycobacterium sp. | reverse complement strand
CCGGTTCGGCACCACCGGCTACTGCATGGGCGGACGGACGTCGTTCACCGTGGCGGGCCGGGTGCCGGAGGGGGTCGCGGCGGCGGCGTCCTTCCACGGCGGCGGGCTGGTGACCGACAGCGAGGACAGCCCGCACCTGCGGGCCGACGCGATCCAGGCGGCGATCTATGTGGCCGGCGCCGAGAACGACGCGTCGTTCACCGCCGATCATGCCGAGCAGCTCGAGAAGGCGCTGACGGCCGCGGGCGTCGAGCACACGATCGAGACGTACCCGGCCGGGCATGGGTTCGCCGTTCCGGACAACGGGCCTTATGACGTCGCCGCGGCTGACCGGCATTGGAACGCGATGCGGGAGTTCTTCGGGGCGCACCTGTAAGTCATGCACGTCGACGCGATGACGGTTCCGGGGCCACTCGGCAAGACCGGTGACCTGGCCCGACGAACGCAGTCCGCAGGGTTCTCCGGTCTGCTGTTCACCGAGACGGGCCGCACGGCCTATCTCAACGCCGCCGTTGCATCGCAGGCCGCGCCCGGCCTCGAGTTGTCGACGGGTGTCGCGGTGGCCTTTCCGCGCAGTCCGTTCATCACGGCAGCCACGGCGTGGGAACTTCAGGATGCGACGGGCGGCAAGTTCCGGCTGGGCCTGGGCACGCAGGTGCGCACTCACGTGGTGCGCCGCTACGGCATGCCGTTCGAGCGGCCCGGCCCGCGGCTGCGCGACTACCTGCTCGCGGTCAAGGCGTGTTTCGCGGCGTTCCGCACCGGAAAGCTCGATCACCACGGCGAGTTCTACGAGCTCGATTTCATTACTCCGCAGTGGAGTGCGGGCCCCATTGACGCCCCCGACCCGAAAGTCGATATCGCCGCGGTGAATCCGTGGATGCTGCGGATGGCCGGCGAAGTCGCCGACGGGGTGCATGTCCACCCGATCGGTGAGCCCGGCTATCTGGCTCGTCACGTCGTCCCGAACGTGGCCGAGGGCGCGGCGAAGGCGGGACGTTCGCCCTCGGATATCGCGATCATCGTGCCGGTGATGACGATCGTCGGCGACAGCGACGAAGAGCGCGACAAGCAACGAGAAGTCGTGCGCGCCAGCATGGCCTTCTACGGAAGCACACCGAACTACGCGTTCATCTGGGAGGAGGCCGGGTTCGAAGGCACGACCGCCCGGATTCGGGAGAAGCAAAAGGCCGGCGACTTCGCCGGTATGGCAGCGCAGGTCAGCGACGACCACATCTCCGCGTTCGCCACCGAGTCGACGTGGGACAAGTTGGCCGACGCGCTGACAGACAAATACGCAGCGACCGCAACGCGTCTGGTGCTCTACAACGCCGTCGCCGATCCCGAGCGATTCGAGCGGTATGGCGAAGTGGCCCGCCGAATCAGCGGCCGATCAACCGCTGCATGAAGTCCGGATAGCGCGCGCCCTGCACCTCGATACCTGCTGCGGCATCGTCGATTTCGCGCAGGTCTTCGGCGGTCAGCTCGACATCGGCCGCGCCAAGGTTCTCCGCCAACCGTTCCTGGCGCCGGGTGCCGGGGATCGGCACGATCCACGGCCGTTGGGCGAGTAGCCACGCCAGCGCGATCTGTCCGGGTGTCGCACCCTTGCGGTCCGCGATCGTCTGGAGCAGGTCAACGACGGCGCGGTTGGCGTCGCGCACCTCGGCGGCAAACCTGGGAATGCTGTTGCGGATGTCGGATTTGTCGAATTGCGTGTTCTCGCCGATGCTTCCGGTGAGAAAGCCTTTGCCGAGCGGGCTGTACGGGACGAAGCCGATGCCGAGTTCGGCCAGCGTCGGCAATATCTTCGTTTCGGGTTCTCGCCACCACAGCGAATATTCGCTTTGCAGCGCGGTAACCGGTTGCACCGCGTGGGCGCGACGAATGGTCTCGGCCGAGGCCTCGGACATTCCGAAATGCTTGACCTTGCCGTTGTCGATCAGCTCCTTGACCGTTCCGGCCACATCCTCGATCGGCACCTCGGGGTCTACCCGATGCTGGTAGAGCAAGTCGATGGTCTCCACGCCCAACCGTCGCAGCGAATTGTCGGCAACCTCTTTGATGTGCTCAGGTCTGCTGTCTAGTCCCGTGATGTTGCCGTCGGCGCCGAATTTGAAGCCGAACTTGGTCGCGATCACCACCTGCCCGGCGAACGGCGCCAGCGCTTCGCCTACCAGTAATTCGTTGTCGCCGTAGGCTTCGGCGGTGTCGAAGAACGTGACGCCGCGCTCGACGGCAGCGCGAATCACCTCGATCATCTCCGGTTTGGATCCCGACGGTCCGAAGCCGCGGCTCATGCCCATGCAGCCCAAGCCGATTGCCGAAACCTCAAGGTTCTCACCGAGAATGCGTTTGTCCACTTTGGCTCCTGTGCTCATGACGCCGGCAGGTCGACCAGTTCCGCCAGCCGGGCGCGGTGGCGGTAGGCGGTGCCGAACGCCAACTGATCGCTCTTGGCCCGCTTCAGGTATAGATGCGCCGGGTACTCCCACGTCATTCCGATGCCGCCGTGCAGCTGCACGCATTCTTCGGCAGCGTGCACGGCCGCTCCACCGCAATATGCCTGCGCGACGGCCGCGGCGATTATCGCGTCCTCGTCTCGGCGAGCACAGGTGTCGGCTGCGTATCGGGCGACTGCGGCAACGGCATTGACTTCGATCCACAGGTCGGCCAGCCGGTGTTTAATGGCCTGGTAAGACCCGATTGCCCGGCCAAACTGCTTGCGCTGCTTGGCGTAAGCCAGCGTGGTTTCGAAGCACCATTGCGCAATGCCCAGCTGCTCGGAGGCCAGCAGGGCAGCGCCCGTCCGCAACGCCGCACGCACGGCAGCCTCGCCGGGACCGACGCGCGACGAGGCAGCAGACGAAAACTCTACGTTGGCAAGCGGTCTCGTCATATCCAAGGCGAGCACCGGCGAGACCTCGACACCGGCCGCGTCGCGGGCGACGGTGTGCAACTCCAGCCCGTCGGGTCCAGCCACCGGGACTACGAGTACGTCGGCCTCACTCGCACCGGCCACGCTGGTGACTCGTCCGGTCAGCCCGCCACTGACGCTGATGACTGCATCGTCAGGCGCGGTGGGTAACGGCACCGTCAGCGCCGCGGTCAGCGAACCTGCCGCCAATTCCTTGACCGTCTCGGTGTCGCCCGCTTCGAGCAGCGCGACTGTCGCCAGCACCGCGCTGGTCAAATACGGCACCGGTGCGACGGCCCGGCCGATCTCCTCCATGACGACGGCCGCTTCACGAGCACTCGCGCCGGCGCCGCCGAGTTCCTCCGGTACCAACAGGCCGGCCATACCCAGATCGGCGGCCAGTGTATGCCAGACATTGGAAAAGTCATGCGGCGCAGAATCATAGACGCTTGATACCGCTTCCGGCGGGCACCGGTCGGCGAACAGTCGGCGCACGCTGTCCCGCAGCGCTTCCTCGGTGTCGGAGTACAGCAGGTCGCTCATCGGTCCAGATCCTTCCAGGCGATGTCTTTGTCGACCCGGTGCTCCGGCGGCAGGCCGAGAATGCGCTCGGCGATCGTGTTGCGCAGGATCTCCGACGTGCCGCCCTCAATCGAATTGCCCTTGGCCCGCAGGTAGCGATACCCGGGTTCGCGCCCGGTGAAATCGACCCCTTCGGGTTGACGCATGGTCCAATCGTCGTATTGCAGGCCAAGTTCCGGGTGCAGCTCGATCTCGAAGCCCGAAATCGCCTGTGCCAGGCGGGCAAACGTGACTTTCATGCCGGCGCCCTCTGGCCCGGGCTGTCCGGCGGTGAGCCGTTGACGCAGTCGCAGGCCGGTCAGCCGGGCGACCTCGGCTTCCACCCATAGCCGCATCAGCTCGTCGTGCATCGCCGGATTGCGCAGCTGCGGCTCGGCCCGCCACGCTTCGGCGACTTTGCCGATCATCCCGGTTTCGCGTGCACCGCCGGCCATCGAGCCAATGGCCACGCGTTCGTTGTTCAGCGTGGTGGTCGCGACCTTCCAGCCACCACCCTCGGCTCCGAGCCGGTTCGCGTCGGGCAACCGGACATCGGTCAGGAACACTTCGTTGAATTCGGCCTCGCCGGTGATCTGGCGCAGTGGCCGGACCTCGACGCCGGGATCGGTCATGTCGCAGATGAAGTAGGTCAGGCCTTGATGTTTGGGAACCGTCGGATCGGTCCGTGCCACCAGGATCGCCCGCTGGGCTTTCTGCGCGCTCGACGTCCACACCTTCTGCCCGTTGATGATCCAGTCGTCGCCGTCGCGCACCGCGCGGGTGGAAACCCCGGCCAGATCGGATCCAGCACCCGGCTCGCTGAACAATTGACAGTAGAAGTGCTCTCCGGTGAACAATGGCCGCAAGAACTTTCGCTGCTGCTCGGCGGTGCCGAAGGCGGCAATGGTCGGCGCCGCCATACCCATCCCGATGCCGTTGTGCGGACCGCCTCCCGGCGGCGCGCCCGCCGCGGCCAGCTCAACTTCGACCTGCGCCTGGAAGGCTCGCGGCAGCTCCAGCCCACCGGAGCCACGCGGGTAGTGCACCCAGGCCAGGCCGGCGTCGAACCGCGCCGCCAGGAAATCCCGGGGGTCGGTGGTCGCTGGATCATGCTCGTCGAGCAGCGTTTGCACCCGGGCGCGTAGGTCCTCCGCGATTGCCTTCTCGTCCGTGCTCATCGGAATCCCGCCGCATCGCCCAGGAGCTGACCGCCGTCGATCACCATGGTTTCGCCAGTGATCCAGCTCGCCTGATCCGAGACCAGGAAAGCGACCGCCGCCGCGACGTCGGGCGGCTCGCCGATACGTCCCAGGGCGGTCGTACCCGACAGGGCGTCTTCGTTGTCCTTCCAAAGTGCCTCGGCGAGTCTGGTGCGCACGACGCCCGGGCAGATCGCATTCACCCGTACTTGCGGTGAAAGTTCAAGCGCCAGTTGCTTGGTGACGTGGATCAGCGCGGCCTTGGTCGCGTTGTACATGCCCATGAAAGGCGACTGATGCAGGCCTCCGATCGACGCGGTGTTGATCACCGCCCCACCGTGCTCGCCCATCCACGCCTTGACCACCAGCGAGGTCCACAACAGCGGCGCCCACAGATTGACGTCGAAGGTCTTTGCGAACCGGGCGTGGTCCTGCTCGATCAGCGGGCCATACGCCGGGTTGGTGCCGGCGTTGTTGACCAGGATGTCGATGCTGCCGAAGCGCTCGAGTGTCTCCTCGACGCAGCGTTGGGCCGCGTCCTCATCGACAGCATGGGCGCCAACCCCGATGGCGCTGCCGCCGACCTGTTTGGCGGCCGCGTCGGCGCTGTCCTGCTTGCGGGAGGTGACCACCACATTCGCGCCCGCGGTCGCCAGTTGCTGCGCGATGGCCAGGCCAATACCGCGCGACGCCCCGGTGACGATCGCCGTTCGCCCGCCCAGCTCCGGTGAGCTCATTGCGCCTCCTTTAACAAGGTGCGTTGGTAGCGGCGCATCCCGCTTAGCCAACGGTCGTAGTCGATACCTTTTTGTCGATACATCTCGAGCACGCTGGCGTGCGGAAGGATCAGAAAGCGCTCCTCCTCGATGGCCGCCAGCACGCTGTCGGCGACATCCGCCGGATCCAGCACTTCGCCCGCCGTGGTGACGGCGCGGGTGGCCAGGTCACCCAGCGGGTCACCGGACTGTTCGCCCTCGTACAACAGCTTGGTGTTCACCCCCATCGGGCACAGGCAGCTCACCCGCACGCCTTGGTCGCCGTAGGTGATGTTCAGCCATTCGGCGAAGCCGACGGCGGCGTGCTTGGTCACGGCGTAGGTCGCTGATCCCAGTTGGGTGAGCAGTCCCGCCGCGGAGGCAGTGCTGATGAAGTAGCCTTCGCCGCGTTCGATCCAGCCGGGTATCAGCAATTGAGCGGCGCGAACATGTGCCCGCACATTGACGTCGAAGGACCGGTCCCACTCTTTCTCGCTGACGTCCAGGCCGGCGGCGCCAGTGATGCCCGCGTTCGCGAAATATAGGTCCACAGGGCCGAATCCGCTTTCCGCGAGCGTGATCAACCGCTGAATCTGTGCCGTGTCGGCGACGTCAGCTCCCGCGGGGATTGCCGCGCCGGGCCGCTCCGCATTGATCCCGTCAGCCACCACCCGAGCGGCATCGGCGTCCAAGTCGGCGACGACGACGCGCGCGTCGTGCTGCGCCAGCTTGGTGGCCAACGCGCTGCCGATGCCGTTGCCGCCACCAGTGACAATGGCGACCTTGTCGGCAACCTTCACAACGGATTCCTTTCTGTGGACAGCAGCCGCGTGATCCACGCGCGGGAGTCGGCCGGGTCGATCACGTCGTCGAGCTCGAAAGTAGTGGCCGACGTCAGCGCCTTGCCGTGCTGGTAGGCCGCCTCGACCAATTTGTCGAATAGGTTTTGGCGTTCGATCGGATCGGCGACGGCAGCCAATTCCTTGCTGAATCCCAGTCGCACAGCACCTTCCAGGCCCATCCCGCCGATCTCCCCGGTCGGCCAGGCGACCGTGAACTCCGGGGCGTGGAACGAGCCGCCGGCCATGGCCATCGCCCCCAGCCCGTAACCCTTGCGCAGGATGATCATCCCGAACGGCACTGTCAGCCGAGCGCCGACGATGAACAGCCGGCTGAATCGCCGGACTGCCGCGTGCACTTCGGCATCCGGACCGACCATGAAGCCCGGCGTGTCACACAGCGAAATAATCGGCAGCCCAAATGATTCGCACAACTCCAGGAAGTCGCCGATCTTATCGGCGGCTTCGGCGTCGATGGCCCCGCCGAGATGATGACTGCTGTTGGCCAGCAATCCGAATGCCGCACCTTCAACGCGCACGAGCGCGGTGACCACTCCGACTCCGTAGTCGGCCCGCAGTTCGAGGACCGATCCGACATCGACCACCGACTCGATCGCGTGGTGCACATCGTAGGCCCGTAACCGGTTCTCGGGCACCACATGTCGCGCCCGTCGGGGATCAGGCGGCTCCCAGTCGTCGAGGTCGCCGTGGAAATACGACAGATACTGTTTGGCCAGCGACACCGCGTGTGCCTCGTCGCGGGCGACCAGGCCGACCACCCCGTTGCGCCGTTGCACGTCGATCGGCCCGATGTCCTCAGGTTGGTACTCGCCGAGCCCGCCGCCTTCGATCATGGCCGGGCCGCCCATGCCGATGTTGGCGTCGGGGGTCGCGATGATCACGTCGCAGGTGCCGGCTAGCGCGGCGTTGCCGGCGAAGCAGCGCCCGGAAACGATGGAAACCAGCGGGACTTGGCCAGACAGGGTGCCGAGCGTGCGGAAGGTCGGCACATCCAGGCCGGCGATGTTGGCGAGGTCGGTGTCGCCGGGTCGGCCTCCGCCGCCTTCGGCGAACAGCACCACCGGCAGCTTCCTGCGGATAGCCAGGTCGAAGACCCGATCGGTTTTGGCGTGGTTGCGCATGCCCTGTGTACCGGCGAGCACGGTGTAGTCGTAGGACAGCACTGCGACCTCGGTTCCACCGATTGTCGCCACCCCGGCGACCAGACCATCGGCCGGAGTGTTCGCGATCAAGTCCTCCTCGGAACGCCTGCTGCGCTGCGCCGCCAGCGTCAGCGCACCGTACTCAACGAAGCTTCCCGGATCCACCAGGTCGTCAATGTTTTCCCGGGCGGTGCGCCGATTCTGCTTGTGCCGCTTGTCAATTGCTGTCGGTCGGCCTTCGTCGAGGGTGAGCAGATGACGGCGACGGACCTCATCGAGATCAGCCCGCGGCCGATCCAGATCGAGATCGGCCACACCTGCGGCCTCCGCGCTTGCCCCCGTACGGGTGAAGACCACCAACGGGTCTCCGGTCCCGACGACTTGCCCCGGCGTCACCAAAGTCCGGGCCATGCAGACCACATCCGGTGCAGTCAGCACATGCTGCATCTTCATCGCCTCGAGCACGACCAATTGCGCGCCGGCCGCGAACTCGGCGCCTTCGGGCGCCACCTCGACCACGGTGCCGGCCAATTGCGCGCGCAGCACCTCCTCGCCCGGATACAGTTCGAGAGGGGCGAGGCGCGTCTCATGGCGCCGAGATTGCGCGGCGCCGACAAGAGCGGCCAGGTTGTCGTCGACAAAGGTTGTGGTGACCGGGCCTGCGTGAGTTTGACTGTGTGACAGGATTTCTTGCAAGAATCCGATGTTGGTGCGGATTCCCTCGATACCGAATTCCGCTAGGGCCGTCTGCGCCTTGCGTAGCGCCGCGGAAAACGACGATCCGCGGACCCGGGTAATCACTTTGGCCAGCAGCGAGTCGTAACGCGGGCTGGGCGTAAGTCCGGGACGGCCGAAGGTGTCCACACGCACGCCGGGCCCACTCGGCGGCGAAAACACTGTGAGAGTGCCCGCGGTCGGTATGACCGACCCGTCGGGCGCGAGAGTCTCCATGTTGACCCGTGTCTGGATCGCGATGCCGCGTACCGCGGCGGGCGCACCGACCACTTCCTTGCCGTCGGCGACGATGCCGGCCGGTAGCCGCAGCTGGTGAAACGATGCGCCGCTGGCGATTCGTAGTTGCACGGCAACCAGGTCGATCCCGGTGACCTCCTCGGTCACGGTGTGCTCAACCTGGATGCGGGGGTTGACTTCGAGGAAGACGAACTGGTCACCGGCGACCAGAAACTCGACGGTGGCGATTCCGTGATAGTCGACGTGTGCGCACAGTTGAGCCGCTGCGCGGTGCAGGTCGCGTCGCAGCGTGGTGGAAATACCTTGCGCTGGCGCGATTTCGATCAGTTTTTGGTAGCGCCGCTGAATGCTGCAGTCGCGGTCACCAAGCGCCAGCGCGCGGGATGGGGTTGCAACAACTTGGACCTCGATGTGCCGCGCGTTGGCCAAATGCGCCTCGGCGAACAAGCTCGGGTCACCGAAGCCGAGTTGCGCTTCGGCGGCGCACTGGCGGTAGGCGTCGTCGACCTGGTCGACGCTGCGGACTATTCGCATGCCGCGC
>DAIODV010000142.1:0-8969 GCA_036746615.1 Mycobacterium sp. | reverse complement strand
GAAGACATTCGGCGCGACGTCGCGGGCCACTACCACGAGACCGGCTAAGCAGTCCGACACGCCGGACGCGTACTTCCCTGGCGCGGTCCGCTGTTCAGGTCATACTCTGCCCGTGGCCAGCGACGAGGCCGCCGAAGAACTCGGCTCGTCGGCGCCGGTGTCCCGGCGCGCGGTGCTCGGCGGGCTCACCCTGATACCAGTCGCCGCAGTCCTGGCCAGCCTCCCGGCCGCTTCCGCCGATACGCCGTACGTGTATCTGACTGCCCACCAGGCCGCGGTGCTCGACGCCGCCACCCGCCGACTGATTCCCGGACCCACAGACGATCCGCTCGAAACCGGTCCGGGCGCGCACGAAGCGAACGTGGTTCGCTACATCGACACCATGCTGGGGGCGTTCTCATTCTCGCCGCCGATGGTGCACGCGGGCGGGCCGTGGAGTAACCGCGCCGGCGGCTCCCAGGACTTCATGGCCGACTTCGTCCCGCTCGACCGCGCCCAGAACTTCGCCTGGCAGCAACGGATTACCACCCTCCGTGGCCAATACACCAACGGCATCGCGCTGCTCGACCAACTGGCCGGCGGCGACTTCACCACGGCGTCGAAGCCACAACAGGACAACATCCTGGCAACTGGTCAGGCCCTGTCCTTCACCCAACTGTTGTTCGGTCACGCCATCGAGGGGATGTACTCGGTCCCGGAGTATGGCGGCAACGCGAATCTCGTTGGCTGGCAAGACATTCAGTGGCCGGGAGATATCCAGCCACGGGGCTACACCGATGCCGAGGTCGAGGCCGCCCAGGGAGACATCGTGGCCGCGGCCGGGGTCATCGGTTTGCTGATGCGCGGAGGTTGGACGCAGGCCGTCACCAGGATGGGCGGAAAAGGCGGCGTCAATGCCGGGTAAGGCGATCGTTGTCGGCTCGGGAGCGGGCGGAGCGGTGGCGGCGTGGGAACTCGCTGCGGCGGGCTGGAACGTCGTGATCTTCGAGCTGGGCCCGAACTATTACTCGAATCTCGAAGGGCAAGGACCGTTTCCGACGGTGTTCTCCAACGACGAGCTCAAATCGCAGTACCGCTACTTTGAGCAACCGGACCCACTGGCCTACCCGCGCACGTTTCGCCAAACCGCGAGTCAAAATGCGGCGAGCACCTTCGTCGGCGACGTCAACGACCTCCCTAACCAGGTCGGCGGCGGATTCCCGCACTCGGACGTGAAGGTCACCCGGATGTGGGACATCGACTTCAAGGGGTTGTCGCTACTGGGCCCGGTGCCCGGCGCCGACATGGCGGACTGGCCGTTCGAGTACAGCGACCTCGCGCCGTACTACGACGAGATCGAGACGTTGATCGGAGTCCAAGGCGATCTCGCGTCGATCCCCGGCTTCGTGCTGCAGCACCAGCCACAAACCAAGCCCTTCCCGATGCCGCCGGGAGCGCAAATGCGCTCGTCGACACTGCTTGCTGCGGGGGCGAAACGCCTTGGGCTGCATCCCTTTCCGTTTCCGATGGCCGCGAATTCAGTCCCCTACAACGGCTCTCCGGCGTGCAACAACTGCGGGTTCTGCTCCGGGTACGGGTGCCCGGTCTCTGCCAAGCCGGTCAACCTCATCCCGCTGCGGCTGGCGCTGCAGACCGGGAGGGCGCAGTTGCGGCCACAGACGACCGTCACCCAGGTCAACTTCAGCGGCCGCCGGGCCACCGGCGTCACCTATCTCGACGCGGCGGGCAACCCCGGTGGGGAAACCGCCGACGTGGTTGTGCTGGCGTGCTCGGCGATCTTGACGCCGCGTCTGGCGTTGCTTTCCAATCTGCCGGATCCTTACGGCCGCATCGGCAAACGCATCATGTTTCAAAACTTCTACGACGGCTTCGCGATCTTCCTCAACCAGCGCGTGCACGCCTACAAGGGTCGCTCGAACACGCAAGTCGTGTTCGACTTCAACGATCCCAACTTCCCCGGCGCTCGACTCTTTGCCCGGGTCGCTGGGCTGCCCTACATCCGTGCCGGCCTGTGCGAACTAGGCGGGAGCCAGAACCCGATCTCGGAAGGCAAGTTCTACCAGCAGATCATGGGGTTCCTGCCGGGTGTGCAGTTCTTCGGTCGCGGGTTCAAGGAGCTGATGCGCGCCTCGCTGCTGCGCGACCGGCTCGCCGGGGTGGATTGCTTCGGCACCGACATGCCGTACCTGACCAACAACGTCACGCTCGACCCGACGATCAAAGACATCAACGGCCAACCCGCGCCCCGGATCACCTACCAGATCGGAAAGTTCGAAAAGGCCTCCCAAGACTTCTTCGTGCCGCTGGTCTCCGCGATGTGCGGGGCATCCGGTGCCCAGCTGTACGCGGCCATCCCCCAGAGCACAGCGAATTCACTGAGCGGCGTTGCACCACCGAGCGGCCTGCACACCATGGGCGGCATGCAGATGGGCGTGAACCCGGCGACGAGCGTCGTCGACGGAAATGGACTAATGCACCAGATGGACAACGTGTTCTGCGCCGACGGCAGCGTGTTCGCGACTTCCGGCGGCTCCAACCCCACCAACACGATCATGGCGGTCGCACTTCGCACCGCACGCGGTATCACCGGCAGGCGGCCCCCCACACCGGCCCCCGCGGCGGGTTACGCTCACGTTGGGTGAGCATGTCGCACGGTCAAGCGCTGGAAGAACTCCGCAGCGAGGGCTACGTCGTCCTTCGCGATGTCCTCGCGGATACGGTTGTCGAAGACGTCCGCGACGCGCTTCGTCCACTCTTGGATTCCCAAACTTGGGGAAAGGGAGAGTTTTTCGGCAACCGGACCAGGCGCGTCCACAACATCCTCGCCAAGACCCGCGCCGTCGATCCTCTCGTCGCACACCCGGTAGTCCTCGAGCTGCTCCGAGGCACGCTGAAGCAACCGCAAGTTTCGATTGTCAACGCGATCGAGATCCACCCCGGCGAGACTGCCCAGTTTCTTCACCAGGACGACGTGATATTTCCGATCGAGCGTCCCCACCCGCCGCTGATCGTGAACACCATGTGGGCCCTGACCAAGTTCACCGCCGAGAACGGCGCGACCCGCCTGGTGCCACGCAGTCAGGACGCGACGGAGTTGGGCGAAGATCCTTCCATCGTGACAGCGGAGATGGAACCGGGTTCGGTTCTGCTCTGGAATGGCGGGCTCTTCCACGGCGGCGGCGCCAACCATGCGCAACAACCGCGCCTCGGATTGAACGTCAACTACAACTGCCCGTGGCTTCGCCAGCAAGAGAACCAATATCTCGCAATCCCGAAGGAGATCGCCGCAACGCTTTCCGACGATTTTCTTCGTCTCCTGGGCTATGACGCGCATATCGACATCTATGGCCTGGTCGACCACCGGCACCCGCTCAGCGTGCTCGGTCGTAGCGTGCCGCCCATTGCGTCGGGAGGAGGCGACGTCCTCGGCGAAGTCACTACCTCCTGACGATCAGCTGTTTATCCTTTAGAGCCAGGTGCTGTCATGGGTTTTCGTATCAAGCACACGCCCGGGGTAGTCGCCGGTGGTCTGTTGGCCACCGCGCTGTTTCCGATGGCCGTCGCTTCCGCCGACGACGCTTCCGACTCCTCGATTTTCGATCCGCTTTTCCAGGAGTTTTTTGGATTCCAGCGCGACGCGTTGCAGCCAGCGACGGTCTATTCGGTATCCGGCGAACCGCCAATCTTTCAGAGCATTCACCAGACCGAGTTGTTCGGAACCGCTTCCACGGCCACGCTTCCGGCCGGGTCGTTCCAGGTGGACAACGAGGTGATCACCGATCCATTCGGTCCGGCCAGCGCCGAATTGCTGGTTACCAGCTCCGAGGCGGGCACCACGGCACCGCCCGTGGGATCGGTGTACGACGTGATCAATATCGGTGGCGGCTTTGAGAATGTCTACTCCGACATCGCGCCGACCGCGCCCGGCGGAGCGGACACGCTCTCGGACACGTTTGTGACGCCGTTCGGGAACATCCCACTGACGCCAAACTTGCACGCGTTCTTGGATCCGGCTGACTTGTATTTCCTCTACGGCACAACGGATCCGTCGACCCCGACGCCGGATCCAACGGCAGTCGGGCCTATCAACGACACCGCTGCCTCCACCGCTTTCTTCGACAAGATTTACAGCGATTTCTATGGATTCGAGAGCGATGCGGCGCAGCCGACGACGGTCACCGACATCGCTGCGATTCCGCCGTTGTATCAGAGCGTCCACGAAACCGTGTCCTACACGCTCCCGGACGGCTCGTTCGAAGCTGACAACAACATTCTCACGAACATGTCCGGCCCCGGCTTCTCCGAACTCGCCGTCGCCAACTCCAGCGGAGGCGCCCCGCCCGTGGGGTCGGTCTTCGAGATCAACAACCTTGGTAACGGCTTTGAGAATCTGTACTCAGACATCGCGCCGACCACGCCCGGCAGCCCAGACACGCTCTCGGACACATTGATAACGCCGGTCGGCAACATTCCACTCATGATCGACTTTCATGCGTTCTTCGACTCGACGTATTCGTTCTTCCCCTTCGACCCCCCAGATCCCGTGGCTGTCGCGGACACCAGCCAACCGTTTGCATTCTTCGGGTTCTCCCACGACACATCGCAACCAACAACGGTCACCGGAGTATCCGGGCTCACCGGCGTATCCGGGAGCCTGCCCACTTCGAGCAGCCTTTTCAGCAGCGTTCACCTGAACGAATTCTTCGACACCTCCACGGGTTCATTCCAGGCTGACAGCAACGTGATCACGAATGCGAACGGGCTTCAGAACGCGGAAATTCTCGTCACCAGCCCCGAGACAGGCACCAGCACACCGCCCGTCGGATCGGTGTACGACGTGCTCAACATCGGCAATGGTTTTGAAGGCTTTGAGAACTTCTACTCCGACATCGCGCCGACGACAGTCGGCGGCCCGGACACGCTCGCGGATACGTTGGTGACGCCCTTCGGCGACATTCCCCTCGTGACCGACTTCCACGCGTTCTTAAGCCCGCTGGACGTGTTCTTCCCCTACTGAGATTTAGATTTCGATGACGGTGGGCACGATCATTGGTTGGCGACGGTAGGTCTCCCCCACCCATTTGCCGACCGTGCGGCGGACCGCTTGTGCGATCCGGATCGGGTCGGTGACGTTCTCGGCCACCAGCGATTCCAGCTCTGCCTCGACCTTGCGGACCGCCGGCTCCAATGCTTTGGGATCTTCGGAGAAGCCGCGCGAGTGTAGATGCGGCGCGGCCGCGGGGCGACCGGTCCCGCGGTTCAGCACCACGGTCACCGCGACGAAACCCGATGACAGGATGAGCCGTTCGCCCAACGTGATATCGCCGACGTCGCCAGTGATAAGCCCGTCGACGAACATCTTGCCGACCGGAACCGCGCCGGCGATGCTGACCTTGCCCGCGATCAGGTCGACGCTGACTCCGTTCTCGGCCAACACAATCGAATCCTCAGGCACTCCCGCGCTGGCGGCCAGTTTGGCGTTGGCCCGCAGCATTCGCCAGGTGCCGTGCACGGGCATGACGTTTCGGGGCCGTACCCCGTTGTACAGGAACAGCAGCTCGCCAGCATAGGCGTGGCCCGAAACATGCACGCGGACTTGCTGGTTGGTGACGACTCGGGCGCCAAGTTTGGCCAGCGCGTCGATGACACCGTAGACGGCTTCCTCGTTGCCCGGGATCAGCGATGACGAAAGGATGATCAGGTCTTCAGCAGTCAGCGTGATGCTGCGATGCTCGCCGCGAGACATCCGCGACAACGCCGACATCGGCTCGCCCTGAGTTCCCGTGGTAATCAACACAACCCGCTCTGGCGGCATCAGCTCCGCGGCGCCGATGTCGATCAGATCGGAATCGGCAACGCGCAAGAAACCCAGGTCCCGCGCGATACCCATATTGCGCACCATCGACCGTCCGACGAACGACACCACTCGGCCCAACGCCACCGCGGCGTCGATGATCTGTTGCACGCGATCCACATTGGAGGCAAAGCATGCCACGATGACGCGGCCGTGAGCACCCCGAATCAGCCGATGCAGTGTCGGCCCGACCTCGCTTTCCGATGGCCCCACACCGGGAATCTCGGCGTTGGTCGAGTCGCATAAGAACAGATCCACACCGTCGTCGCCGAGGCGGGACATTCCCGGCAGATCGGTGGGGCGTCCGTCCAGCGGCAGCTGGTCGAGCTTGATGTCGCCGGTGTGCAGGACGGTTCCGGCGCCGGTACGCACCGCGATGGCCAGCGCGTCGGGAATGGAATGGTTGACGGCGAAGTATTCGCATTCGAAGACCCCGTGCGTGCTGCGCTGTCCCTCTGCCACTTCGATGAGCACCGGTTTGAGCCTGTGCTCACGGCATTTCGCGGCGAGCAGGGCGAGGGTGAATTTCGAGCCGACGACGGGAATGTCGGGCCGCAGCTTTAGCAGGAACGGGATCGCGCCGATGTGGTCCTCATGCGCGTGGGTCAGCACGAGCGCTTCGACGTCCTCGAGACGGTCTTCGATATGACGCAGATCGGGCAGGATCAGATCGACGCCGGGCTCGTCGTGGGTGGGAAACATCACGCCACAGTCGATGATCAACAATCGGCCCAGATGCTCGAAAACGGTCATGTTGCGGCCGATTTCGCTGATGCCGCCCAGCGCGGTGATCCGCAGACCCCCGGTGGCCAGCGGACCCGGCGGCCGAAGATCTACGTCCACGTGCTTGAGCTCACCGCAGCACCGAGGCCGCGCGCATATCGGCGGCCAGCGCGTCGAGCTGCTCGGCGGTCGCGGGCACCTGCGGTAGCCGCGGGTCGCCCACCTCGATGCCCTGCAGGCGCAGTCCCGCCTTGGACATCGTCACGCCGCCGAGCCGGCTCATCGCATTACACAGCGGGCTGAGCGCGACGTTGATTTTGCGCGCAGTAGTGACGTCTCCGGAAGCGAAGGCGGACAGCATGTCTCGGAGCTGCCCTGCCGCCACATGGGATATCACGCTGATGAATCCGGTGGCGCCCATGGCCAGCCACGGCAGGTTCAACGGGTCGTCGCCGGAGTAGTACGCCAGACCGGTCTCCGCCATCAACTGCGCTCCGGCGTGCAGATCACCCTTGGCGTCTTTGACCCCGACGATGTTCGGGTGCGCCGCCAGCGTGCGCAGCGTCTGGAACTCGATCGGTATCACGGAGCGCGCGGGGATGTCGTAGAGCAGCACCGGCAGCGGGGTCGCGTCGGCGACCGCGGTGAAGTGAGCGATCAGCCCGGCCTGCGGCGGCCTGGAGTAGTACGGCGTCACCACCAGCAGTCCGTGCGCACCCTCGGCGGCACACGCCTTAGCCGTTTGGACGCTGTGCGCGGTGTCGTAGGTGCCCGCGCCAGCGACAACGCGGGCCCGATCGCCCACCGCCTCCAGCACGGCGCGCAGCAGGTCGAGCTTCTCGGCGTCGGTCGTGGTCGGCGACTCACCAGTGGTGCCGGATATCACCAGCCCGTCGCAGCCGGAATCGACGAGGTGAGTCGCCAAGCGGGCGGCGGCGGGGATATCCAGGGAGCCGTCGGGCGCGAACGGCGTCACCATGGCGGTCAACAGCGTGCCCAGGGGTGTATAGGCGTCGAATCCGCTGGTGCTCACGGACCCAGGTTACCTGGCGGCGCCAGCCCTTTTAGGTAGCGGCGGGCTCAGGCTTCGGTGGCGAGCGGGCTGGTTGCCACCTCCGTGCCGTCGGCCAGCCTGGCGATCTGGAAATCGCTGAACACCGCGGGCGCGACGTCGACGAGCTCGCGCAGACACGCGATCGCCAGCCGCCGGATCTCGACGTCGGCGTGCTCGCTGGCCCGCATCGCGATGAAGTGCCGCCACGCTCGGTAGTTTCCGGTCACGACGATGCGGGTCTCGGTGGCGTTGGGCAATACCGCGCGGGCGGCTTGGCGGGCCTGCTTGCGGCGTAACACCGCATTGGGCTGATCAGCGAATTTGGCTTCCAGCCTGCTCAGCAGCTCGGTGTAGGTGGCGCGGCTGGCGTCGGCGGCCTCGGCGAGGATCTGCTGCAGCTCGGCGTCGTCTTCCATGCCCGGCGGCACGACGACCTGGGATTGCTTTTCCGGCACGTAGCGCTGCGACAGCTGCGAGTAAGAGAAGTGCCGGTGACGGATCAGCTCGTGGGTACAGGAGCGTGAGATGCCGGTGATGTAGAACGACACGCTGGCGTGCTCGAGCACCGAGAAGTGCCCGACGTCGATGATGTGCTGCAGGTAGGAAGCGTTGGTCGCAGTCTTCGGGTTGGGCTTAGACCAACTCTGATAGCAGGCCCGGCCGGCGAACTCGACCAGCGCTTGGCCGCCGTCGGCGTCGGTGCTCCACGGCACGTCCGGCGGCGCGAAGAACTCGGACTTAGCGATCAATTGCACCTGCAACGGCGCGGTCTCGGCCACGGCGAAACTTTAGCCCGGAGTGCCGTCAGCGCCACCGCGCCCACACGTAAGGCACCAGGGCCCGCAGGAAGTCGAGGTCCGGGCCGGGTTGGGCATCGGCGAACGCCTGCTCGAAGTACTGCTCGGCGACCAGCAGGATGCCTTCGGCGTATTCACTGGTGAACGCGATGCTGCCGTAATCGTCCATCAATGCGCGGACCCGGTGTACTAGCTCGGCCGATCTTTGCGATCGCGTCAGGTGCAGATACTCGCGGACCAGCGCTTGATCGGAGCCTTGAGCGACGCTCAGCAGGTGCATGAGCGGCAATGTTCGTTTGCCTTCGTAAAGGTCGCCGAGGATCTCCTTGCCGTAAACCTGTTCATCACCCACCAGATTCAGCAAGTCATCGCGAATCTGAAACGCCGCTCCAAAGTGAAAACCGAACCGCACCAACGGACCCAGCTCCGCCGTCCCGCGAGATCCGACGATCGCACCGACCCGCAGTGGATGGATGGTCGTGTACCAGCACGTCTTATGCATGATCAGGTGCAGATAGTCGTCGGGCCGCAGATCGTCGAC
>DAIODV010000141.1:0-8970 GCA_036746615.1 Mycobacterium sp. | reverse complement strand
TGTTGTGATGTGGACCAATTGCCGTCATCCGTTCTATGAGCAGAACCCTTTCCCCGAGGCCGCTCCGCCCGACCGCACGGGTTGGGTAGGCGATTTCTGGGATTTGTTCGCCGCCGGCCACGCCCTGGAGCTGAACAACCTCAAGACAATCGCCGAATACCGCCACCGCAACGGCCTGCCGGTCACTCCGGCGTGGATGAGATGAGAAATAGCGTGAATCAGCCTGCTGTCAGTCTTCTCGACGTCTCCAGCTATCTGCCCGGCGAGCCGATCGGCACCGATTACTACGCGCAATTCGCCGGATCCGACGAGTTACGTGAGAGCGTGATGTTCCGCGCACCCGCGTTCCGTCATCACGTCGCACCCGACGAGACCGCGACTGACATGATGGAGCGAGCCACGCTCGGACTGATCGAGCGGCGCGGGCGCGACGCGATCGAAAACGTCGACATCTTGATCACCCACACGCAGATGCCGGACATGCCGTTCTACGGCGGTGGCGGTGCGATAGCTCACCGGTTGGGCATGCGGCCGTCCTGGGTGCTGGATCTGCACAACGGCGGATGCGCCGCGTTTGTGTTGGCGCTCAACGTGGCCCGTCGATTGCTGGCGGCCGGCGAGGGGCGTACTGCGTTGATCGCCATTGCGCAGAACGCGGCAGGGCAGGTCTTCGACCAGCCCGGGGTTCGCCGCAAAGCACAAGCCTCGATTCCCGGAGACGGCGCCGCGGCCGGGCTGGTAGCACTGTCAGACCAGTCTCCGATCCTCGACATTGAATGCCGCACCTACGGTGAGTACGCGGGCGACATGACGCTCGCCATCGATCCGCCGCGCAAGTGGTGGCAACCGGGTCCCGGCGAGGCCGCGATCGGCTTCACCGAAACCAAGATCGCCAAGGTGCTGGCCCGTGGCAACCGTCAGGTTCCCGAGGTAGCGCTAGCTGTGTGTGACCGAATCGGGATGAACTCCAAGGACATTGACCTGCTCGTCACCAACCAGCCCAACCGGGTGTTTCTGCGCAACTGGCGCGAAGCGCTCGAGCTGCCTGAAACGAAACACGTCGATACGTTCGAGGAGTGCGGAAACCTGTTCGGTGCCGGGATACCGGTCAACCTCGACCGGGCCATCTCCGAGGGTCAGCTGGAGGCCGGCGATGTGGTCATGATGGCCGCCTTCGCACACGCAGGGGACTTCGCCGGCGCGGCAGCGGTCCGCTGGGGCGGGCGCGACTGATGGCCGAGCCGGCGCACGGAAGCCCGGTGACCGCGGAGATTCTTGCGAGTCTGCCGCAGGCGGTCGATCCACTTGCGTTGTCGCTCAACGAGAGTCCGTCCCCGCCGTTGCCCGCGGTGCGGTCGGCGCTGGTGCACTGCATCGATGCGGTCAATCGGTATCCGGAATTCCTGCCCGGGCAGCTACGGCGGTTGATCGCAGACCGGGTTGGAGTGAGCGAGGAGCAGGTGGTGCTCGGGCCCGGAGCCTCGGGCGTGGCGATGCAGGTTCTGCACGCCGTCACCCGGCCCGGTGAGCGGATTGTGATGGGCCAGCCCACTTTCGACGGTTACCCGATCTTCGCGCAAATGGCCCGGCTGACACCGGTCACCATCGAGCTCAACAAGTACGGCCACCACGACTTGCCGGCGATGGCGGAGGCCGCCACCGACGCCAAAGTGGTCGTGCTGTGCCGGCCGCACAATCCGACCGGAACGTTGGAGCCCCTATCGGCGGTCGAGTGGTTCCTCAAACAGGTCCCCAGTGACACAGTCGTGCTGCTCGATGAGGCCTACATCGAGTTCGTCGCATCCCGGCATCGCATCGACGGTCCGGATCTGGTCCGCCGCTTTCCGAATGTCGTTGTGCTGCGCACCTTCTCCAAAGCCTACGGGCTTGCCGGACTGCGGATCGGCTATGGGTTCGCCGCACCTGAGCTGGCCCGCACGCTGTGGACCATGCAGTTGCCGTTCGGCATGAGCAATGTCAGCGCGGCCGCAGTGGCGGCCTCCTACGACGCGGGAGCGCAGCTTGCGCATCGCATCCGCCGAATCTCCGCCGAGCGCAACCATCTGCGCCTGCGACTGATGGCGATGGGCATCTACAGCACCGACTCACACGCCAACTTTGTGTACCTGCCCCCGGCCCGGCAGCACTGGGGCGAAGTGTTCGCCGAGGCCGGGGTGCAGGCCCGCATCTACCCCGATGGGGGCGCGCGGGTGACGGTCGGCGGCCTGCCGTCGACGTTGGCCGTGTTGTCTGCGGTGGAAAAGTCGCTGGCCTAAACTTCGGGCGTGGATCCGATCGCTGCCGCGCGGGCCAACTGGGAACGGGCCGGTTGGGGTGACGTCGCGCAGGGGATGGTCGCTGTGACGTCGGTGATGCGCGCTCACCAGATCCTGCTGGCCCGCGTCGAGAGTGCCCTGCGTCCTTACGATTTGAGCTTTTCCCGTTTCGAACTGCTGCGCCTGCTGGCGTTCAGCCGCAGCGGCGCGTTGCCGATCACCAAGGCATCCGACCGGCTGCAGGTGCACGTCACCAGCGTCACCCACGCCATCCGCCGATTGGAAGCCAATGGGCTGGTGCAGCGGGTGCCGCACCCCACCGACGGGCGGACGACGCTGGTGCAGATCACCGATTTGGGCCGCTCAACCGTCGAGGACGCCACGGTCACGCTCAACGAGCAAGTGTTCTGCGATATCGGGATGTCCGAGGACCAATCGCAAGCGCTGGTGTCGTCGATCGAAACGCTGCGGCATAACGCCGGGGATTTCTAGTCGATGGTCGAGGGCACGGGAATCGTGGCGGTGACCGCCGTCCCGGCGCCAGGCCGCGAGCGGATGTTCAACCTTCCGCCGACAAGTTCGGCGCGTTCGGCCATCGACAGTACCCCGTAGCCGCCCATCTCGTCGCTGCCCAGAGGATTTTCGAAAGTATCGAAACCTACTCCGTTGTCGACGATTTCGAGTCGCGCGGTTTCGTCATCCACCGCGAAACGCAGTCGGGCCACCGATGCGTTGGCATGTTTGACGATGTTTTGCAGGCCTTCTTGCGCGATGCGGTAGAGCGCGACTTCGATGTGCTCCGGCAGCCGGACATCGGCGAGCTCGAGCTCGGTATCCAGGTGCGGTAACGACCGGGCCAGGCTGGCCAGCCCGCCCGCCAAGCCCAAATCGTCGAGCACCGGCGGGCGCAGTCCGCTGATTGCCGCCCGCGCCTCGCCCAGCGTCAACCCGACCAGTTCGCGTGCCTCGCCGAGCTGGCGCGACGCTTCGGTGGGGTCGTCGCCGACAGCTCGCGCCGCCGCGGGGAGCCGATAAGACAGCGTGATCAGGCGCTGCGAGATGCCGTCGTGAATATCGCCGGCGACCCTGCGGCGCTCGATTTCCTGGGCTTCGATCACCTGCTCGACGAACAGCTCGTGTGCCCGCTCCCTGGCCACCAGCTGCCGGTGCAACCGGGCCTGATGCATGGCCCCGGCGATCAGCCGGCCGATGACCCGTAGGAGTTCGACGTCGCCCTCGGTGAACTCGCGGCGCGTGACCGTGTGCACGTTGAGCACGCCGACCAATCCGCCCGGGTCGGTTTCCATCGGCATGGACACCATCGAGGTGAAGTCACGTCCGCGTAGCGATTGAATCGGCAAGTAGCGGGGGTCGGCTTCCTTGTCGTGGGTGATGACGACGGGCTCGCGGTGCTTGGCGACCCAGCCGGAGATGCCAGATCCCAACGGCAGCCGGATCTTTCCCACTTGCCCGTCGAAAGGTGGTGTCGCACCGGCGAGCGTCAGTGAACGGTCGGTGTCGTCGAGCACATGCACGAAGCACACGTCGGTTCCGGTGGCCGCGGTGATCATCCGCGCGGCGGCGGCCGCTAGCGGCTCCACCCCCGGGCCGGTTGACGCCGCCTGGATGAGCTCTCGCAGCAGCGCCAATTCCCGGTCGGTGTCAACAAGATCCCGGACGGCGTTCGGGGGGTGGATGCCCTCGGTCATTGGTAAATACCTTCGCGCAGTGCAGTGGCCACCGCTCCGGTACGGTCGCTGACCCCGAGTTTGCGGTAGATCGAGCGCAGGTGACTCTTGACCGTTTCCTCGCCGATGACGAGCTTGCCGGCGATGCCGCGGTTGGACAGCCCGTTGACCATGTAGGACAGGATTTCGCTTTCGCGCTGCGTCAGCCCTTGCCGCGCGCCCGGCCAGAATTCGTCGCGCTGCATGCGTGCCGCGGTATCGGCCGCCCGGGCCGCCATCCCCGGGTCGATCACGGTTTCCCCGTGGTGCACAAGTTCGAGCTGGCGCACAAGGTCGTCGCTGTTGATGCTTTTCAGCAGATAGCCGCTCGCGCCCACTCGCAGGGCTTGGAACAAATACTGCTCGTCGTCGTAAACCGACAACATCACGACCTTGCGGGTGGGTTCGTGTTCCCGCAACACCTTGCACAGGTCTAACCCGCTGAAGCCTTGCATGCGCACATCGCACAGCACAACGTCGGGCTGCAGCTCGTCGACCACGCCGACCGCCCGGTCAGCGCCCACCGCCTGGCCGACCACCTGCACGCGGTCCTTGAACGCCGCCAGCATCGCCTTGAGCCCCTCGATGACCATCTCGTGGTCATCGACGAGGACAAGACGCACCGGAGCCGTCATGGCATTACCCTAATTCGTCTTGCCAATCCCCCTAATGGGGGAGGTTGAGCCGGTGGCTTCCGGGCAACCATGTGGGCGTGCGAGCCATGGGTCAGACTCGTCCAGCAAGGACGTTTTGGTGGGATCGGGAACCGCCGGCCGAAGCCGATACCTTGCGCGCGGTGATTTTCGACGCCGATTCTGCGCTGGCGGATATCGAACGCGATGGTGACGCAACAGCCCGGGCCGGTCTGATCGATTTGGTGATGAGCTTGTTCGTCGCGGGCATCTGGGTCGGTGTGGTGAGCACTCGGCGTCGGGCGTGGGCAGAAGAGCTGGTGCGGCATTTAGTCGGCGATGGCCTGGTCGAGACGATCGTGACTGTCGATGACTTGCCCGACGCCGGACCCCGCTGCGACACCGAGCTCTATCGGCTGGCGTTGTGGGAGATGGGAATAACGCATCGTGGCGCGTTGGCGGTGACAGGGTCGGCCAGCGGCTGGCGTGCAGCCGTTGCCGCCGAACTGCCGACGCTGGTCGTTCCCGACGGCTATGACGGTGCGGATCTGCTGCGCGCGCCCGGGTGTCAGCAGGCGCACCGGCGGTGGTGGATTGGCCAGCGTTCGCGGGCTGCTTAACTTCCGCGCAGCATTTCGATGACGGCGCTGAAATCCTTATCGGCGTGAGCCGCTGCGAATTTGGCATAGATCTCGGCGGCGTGACTGCCCAACGGCGCTGCCGATCCAGTTGAGCTCACGGCGTCCATCGCCAAACCCAGGTCCTTGTTCATCAGCGCGGTGGCGAAACCGGGTGCGAAGTCGTGGTTGGCCGGCGAGGTCGGCACTGGGCCCGGCACCGGGCAATTGGTGTGTACCGCCCAGCAGTTACCGGTGGCGCCGGTGATCACGTCGAACAACGACTGGGCCGACAGGCCGAGCTTCTCGGCAAGCACGAATGCCTCGCCGATCGCGATCTGCTGCACGGCAAGCACCATGTTGTTGCACACTTTGGCGGCCTGGCCGGCGCCGGCCGCCCCGCAGTGAATGATCTTGCCCGCCATGGGTTCCAGCACGGGACGCGCGCGTTGCAGAGCGTCGTCGTCGCCGCCCACCATGAACGCCAGGGTGCCTGCGACCGCGCCTTTGACCCCGCCAGAAACCGGTGCATCGAGCTGGGCCAACCCGTGGGACGCCGCCGAGGCGTGGACTTCGCGGGCGTCGTCGACGGAAATCGTTGAGCTGTCGATGAACAACGCACCTTGCTTTGCGGCGGGCAGGATTTCGGCGTAGCAGCGCTTAACGGCCTCGCCGTGCGGCAGCATCGTGATCACGACATCAGCGCCGGTCACTGCCGCGGGGCCGCTGTCGGAGACTGCGACACCGTTTTCGGCGGCGGTGGCCGCGGCGGTTGGGACCGGGTCAAAGCCCTGCACGGTGTGGCCGGCGGCGACCAGGTTCTTCGACATCGGCCCGCCCATGTGGCCGAGCCCCAGAAACGCGACCGTAGACAATTCCGTGAGCCTTCCTAAGCGTTGGCGCGGACCCGTGCGGCCTCGGCTCGGCCGATGACCACCCGCATGATTTCGTTGGTTCCCTCCAGGATGCGGTGGACCCGCAGATCGCGCACGATCTTCTCCAAACCGTACTCGCGCAGATAGCCGTATCCGCCGTGCAACTGCAAAGCTTTGTCGGCGACGTCGTAGCACGCGTCGGTCACGTAGCGTTTCGCCATCGCGCACAGCTCGACTTTGTCGTCGGCATCGGCATCGAGTGCGCTCGCCGCACGCCACAACAACATTCGCGAGGATTCCAGCGCGGTGGCCATGTCGGCCAAGGTGAACCGGATAGTGGGTTCATCGAGAAGCGGAGCACCGAACGCCTCTCGGTGGGAAAGGTATTCGGCTGATTTGTCGAACGCGGCCTGGGCCCCGCCGAGCGAGCACGCCGCGATGTTGATCCGACCGCCGTTGAGGCCGTTCATTGCGATCGCGAAGCCCGAGCCTTCGCCGTCCGCGCCGCCCAACATGGCGTCGGCGGGTACGCGTACACCGTCGAAGATCACCTGCGCAGTCGGCTGGGCGTTCCAGCCCATCTTGTCCTCATGTGCGCCGAAACTCACCCCTGGGCTGCCCTTTTCGACGATGAAAGCCGATATCCCTCGCGGACCTTCACCGCCGGTGCGCGCCATGACCACGTAGACATCCGAGGCTCCAGCCCCGGAGATGAACTGCTTGACGCCGTCGAGCACGTAGTCGCCGCCCTGCTTGACCGCGCGAGTGCTCAACGCGCTGGCATCTGAGCCTGCACCCGGCTCGGTGAGGCAATAGCTGGCAATGACATCCATCGAGGCCAGCCGTGGTACCCAAGCCTTGCGCTGCTCCTCGGTGCCGAATGCGTCGATCATCCACGCGCACATGTTGTGGATGGACAAGAACGCCGCGGTGGTCGGGTCTGCCATCGCCAGCTGCTCGAAGATTCGCACCCCGTCAAGCCGGCGCAACGCACTACCGCCCACGTCCTCGCGGCAGTAGATCGCTGCCATCCCAAGCCCGGCCGCCTCGCGCAGCTCGTCGGTCGGGAAGTGATGCGTCGCATCCCATTCCAGCGCGTACGGCGCGAGCCGCTTGGCCGCGAATGCCGCCGCGGTCTCGGTGATCACCCGCTCGTCGTCGTCCAAACCGAAGAACTGCATCAGCGGCTAATTCATCGTCGGGATGACGAATTCGGCGCCATCCTTGATGCCCGACGGCCAACGCGACGTCACGGTCTTGACCTTGGTGTAGAACTGGATCGACGCTGGTCCGTGCTGGTTGAGGTCGCCGAAGCCGGAGCGCTTCCAGCCGCCAAAGGTGTGGTATGCCACCGGAACTGGGATCGGCACATTGACACCGACCATTCCGACCTGCACCCGGGACACGAAATCACGCGCGGTGTCGCCGTCGCGGGTGAATACCGCCACGCCGTTGCCATACTCATGCTCCGACGGCAGTCGCAGCGCCTCTTCGTAGTCGTGAGCGCGCACGATGCACAGCACCGGCCCGAAGATCTCGTCGGTGTAGATCGACATGTCGGGGGTGACGTGGTCGAACAGGGTGGGCCCGATGAAGAAGCCGCCCTCCAGATTTGAGTCGCCGTAGGCCAGGTCGTCACTGGTGCGGTCGCGGCCGTCGACGACGATGTCGGCGCCGGCAGCCACACCCTGGCCGATGTAGTCGCGCACGCGGCCCAGCGCAGCCTCGGTGACCAACGGGCCGTAGTCGGCTTTGGGGTCAAGGCTGTGCCCGACACGCAGGTTGTTGATCCGCTCAACCAGCCTGGCGCGCAACCTTTCCGCGGTCTGCTCGCCGACCGGCACTGCGACCGAAATCGCCATGCATCGCTCGCCGGCGCTGCCGTAGCCGGCCCCGATCAGCGCATCGACGGCCTGATCCAGGTCGGCGTCGGGCATCACGATCATGTGGTTTTTCGCCCCGCCGAAGCACTGCGCACGCTTGCCGGTGCCAGCAGCCGTCGAGTAGATGTACTGGGCGATATCCGAACTGCCGACAAACCCGACCGCGGCGATGTCGGGGTGCGTCAGGATCGCGTCGACCGCCTCCTTGTCGCCGTGCACGACCTGGAATACGCCCGGTGGCAGTCCGGCCTCGATAAACAGCTCGGCCAGCCGCACCGGCACCGATGGGTCTCGTTCAGATGGCTTGAGTACAAACGCATTTCCGCATGCCAGAGCCGGACCGGCCTTCCACAGCGGGATCATCGCGGGGAAGTTGAACGGAGTGATACCGGCGACCACGCCCAGCGGTTGACGCAACGAGTACACGTCGATGCCCGGGCCGGCGCCCTCGCTGTATTCGCCCTTGAGTAGGTGCGGGATGCCGATGCAGAACTCGATCACCTCGATACCGCGCTGAATATCACCGCGGGAATCGGCGAGCGTCTTGCCGTGCTCCAACGACAGCAGCTCGGCGAGCTCGTCGACGTGCTCGTTGACCAACTCGATGAAGCGCATCATCACTCGCGCGCGGCGCTGTGGATTGAACGCCGCCCACTCCTTTTGGGCCCGAGCTGCCGAGTCCACGGCCGCGTCGACCTCGCTCTTGTCGCCCATGGGAACCAGCGACTGGACCGCGCCGGTGTTGGGGTCGAACACCTCGGCGGTGCGACCGGACTGCGCTTGCCATCAATGAAGTGGGTGATCTGTGCGGTCATGGATGCCCTCGGATACACGAAGAAAGTGGGTTACTAGGACATCCTAGTAACTGCGCTGATGCAGTGGCAAGTCGGGGTCAGCAGAACAGCAAGCGGTGCAAAGATCAAAGCTGCCGCTCTAGTAGGTCACCTTTGCCGGGTTGAG
>DAIODV010000140.1:0-8972 GCA_036746615.1 Mycobacterium sp. | reverse complement strand
TGCCGGAGGCGTTCAACGGCATCACGGTCAACGGCGTGCTGGCCCGTACCGTCGCCGATGCGGCGCTGGTCCTCGATGCGGCGTCCGGCAACGTTGACGGCGATCTACACAAGCCGCCGCCGGTGAAGATGTCCGACCATGTGGGTATCGCTCCGGGGCCATTGCGGATCGCGCTGTCCACCGGGTTTCCGTTCACCGGATTTCCGGCCCGACTGCATCCCGACATCGGGGCGGCGCTGGAGACGGTGGGCGAGCGCCTTCAGCTGCTCGGCCACAGCGTGGTTTCGGGCAACCCCGATTACGGGCTGCGGCTGTCGTGGAATTTCTTGTCGCGGTCCACTTCCGGTCTGATCGACTGGGCCGAGCGGTTGGGCGACGATGTCGAACTGGACCGGCGCACGCTGTCGAACATACGGATGGGACGGGTGCTCTCGCAGTCGATATTGCGGGCGGCCCGGGCTCATGAAGCCGCCGACCAGCGCCGGGTGGGCTCGATTTTTCGCATCGTGGACGTCGTGGTGGCGCCGACGACTGCGCAGCCACCGCCGCTGGCACACGCCTTCGACAGGTTGAGCGGATTGGGCACCGATCGCGTGATGATCGCTGCCTGCCCAGTCACTTGGCCGTGGAATCTGTTGGGGTGGCCATCGATCAACGTCCCGGCAGGGTTCACCTCCGACGGGCTGCCGATCGGTGTACAGCTGATGGGACCGGCCAACAGCGAGCCACTGCTGATCTCGTTGGCGGCGGAGCTGGAGGCGCTCGGCGGCTGGGCAGGCAAACAGCCGGAAGTGTGGTGGAACACCGGCACAGGCACCGAGCTAGCAGCGAGTTAACTAAAAGCCAAGTCGGCCAAGCTGTTTGGGGTCACGCCGCCAATTCTTGGCGACCTTGACACGCAAGTCGAGGTAGACCTTGGTGCCCAGCAGCTTCTCGATCTGACCGCGCGCCACGGTCCCAACTTCGCGCAGCCGAGCGCCGCCCTTACCGATCACAATGCCCTTCTGGCTGTCCCGCTCGACGTAGAGAATGGCGTGCACGTCGATGAGGTCCTCTCGCCCCTCGCGCGGATTGACCTCGTCGATAACCACTGCCAGCGAATGCGGTAGCTCGTCGCGCACGCCCTCAAGGGCGGCTTCGCGGATGAACTCGGCCATCAGAAGCTCCTCGGGTTCATCGGTCAGCTCACCGTCGGGGTAATACGCCGGCCCCGGCGGCAGCGCAGCGGCCAGCACCTTGATCAGCACGTCGATCTGCTCACCGCTGACCGCCGATACGGGCACGATCTCAGCAGAGTCATCGACCAACTCGCTTACCGCGACGAGTTGCGCGGCCACCTTGTCCTTGGCCACCTTGTCGGTCTTGGTGACGACAACGACCAATGTCGTTGTGGGCGCGACGGAACGGATCTGTTCGACGATCCACCGGTCCCCCGGTCCGATTGCCTCGTCGGCGGGTATGCACAAACCGATGGCGTCGACTTCGGCGTAGGTGTCGCGGACCAAGTCGTTGAGCCGCTTACCAAGCAGGGTCCGCGGCCGATGCAGTCCTGGGGTGTCGACGAGGATGATCTGGAAGTCCTCGCGGTGCACGATGCCGCGAATCGTGTGCCGGGTGGTCTGCGGGCGGCTCGACGTGATCGCCACTTTCGAGCCGACCAGCGCATTGGTCAACGTCGACTTGCCGGTGTTGGGCCGCCCGACGAGACAGACGAAACCGGAACGGAATTCAGTCACGCGCGTCCGCTCGGTGCGGCAATAGCGTCGAGCGGCTCAGCCGTCATGGTTTGCCTCCTGGCCATCGTCGCGGCTCAGCAACACAGTGCCAATCCGGACACGGCCGCGATGATCCGGGCCGCCTTCGGCGTGCAACCGCAGACCATGGGATACCACTTCGGCGCCGGGCAGTGGGACCCGGCCCAGCTCCAAGGCCAGCAGGCCGCCAACCGTGTCGACGTCGAGGTGCTCGTCGAATTCGACGCCATACAGTTCGCCGACGTCTTCGATCGGTAGTCGCGCCGATACTCGGAACCGGTTGTCGCCCAGTTCTTCTACCGGCGCGACCTCGGCGGCGTCGTACTCGTCGGCGATTTCACCGACGATCTCTTCCAACACATCCTCGATCGTCACCAGTCCGGCGATTGCGCCGTACTCGTCGACCAGCAGCGCCATGTGGTTGCGGTCGCGTTGCATTTCGCGCAGCAAAGCGTCGAGGGTCTTGGAATCCGGCACGAACACCGCAGGGCGCATAACCTGTGTGACGCTGGTGTCTCGTGCCCCAGTGGTCGAGTAATACCTATGCTGCACAATGTCTTTCAAATACACGACGCCGACGATGTCGTCGACGTTCTCGCCGATCACCGGAATGCGAGAATGCCCGCTGCGCACGGCCAGCGATATCGCGTGGTCTGCAGATTCGTCGCTTTCGATCCAGATCATCTCGGTCCGCGGCACCATCACCTCGCGCGCTGGGGTGTCACCGAGTTCGAATACCGACTGAATCATCCGGCGCTCATCTGCGGCCACCACGCCACGCTGCTGCGCCAGGTCGACGACTTCGCGCAGTTCGATTTCGGAGGCGAACGGTCCATTGCGGAACCCGCGGCCCGGGGTCAGCATGTTTCCCAGTACCACCAGCACCCGGCTGATCGGCGCAAGCAAAACCGAAATGACTTGCAGCGGTAGGGCCGCCACCAACGAGATGCTGTAGGCGTTCTGCCGGCCCAGCGTTCGAGGCCCGACGCCGATGACCACGAAGCTGATCACCACCATGGTCGCCGCGGCGGCGAACAATCCCCAATCCCGGCTGAGGCTCCGGTAGAAATAGGCAGCTAGCAGCACCGTCGCACTGATCTCGCAGATGATCCGCAGCAACACCACCAAGTTGATGTAGCGCGGGCGGTCGACCATGACCTTGGCCAGCCGTACCGCGCCCGGACGCTGGTCACGGACTAGTTCGTGCACCCGCGCCATCGACACCGTGCTGACCGCGGCATCGACAGCTGCGAACAAGCCGCCCAGACCGATCAGCACGATCGCGCCGAGCAGCGGACCGGAGCCGTTCAATTGTCGAAATACCTTGATTTATCCAGCAATCGCTGGTCTCTCTCGCTCTGGCGTTCGGAGTGGTAGGCCGCGACTTGCTCGGCGACCCACTCTTCGAGCAGGCGGCGCTGCAGGGCGAACATCTCTTTTTCTTCGTCCGGCTCGGCGTGGTCGTAGCCCAGAAGGTGTAGTACGCCGTGAATTGTCAACAGCGCCAACTCATGACCGAGTGAATGTCCTGCGGCCGCGGCTTGCTCGGCGGCGAATTCGGGGCACAATGCGATGTCACCGAGCATCGCCGGCCCCGGCTCCGGAGCGTCGGGGCGTCCACCCGGCTCCAGCTCGTCCATCGGGAAGCTCATCACGTCGGTGGGTCCGGGCAAGTCCATCCAGCGCATGTGCAGATCCGCCATCGCTGCGGTGTCCAACAACACCATCGACAGCTCGGCGGCCGGGTTGACGTCCATTCGGGCGATGACGAACCTTGCGACACTGACCAATTCGGATTCGGAGACGTCGAATCCGGATTCGTTGGCGACCTCGATGCTCACAGCGTTGTCACCGACGGTTGCGGGAACCCGACGCCCGCCGCGCTGCCCGGTTCATCGTCAGACCCGGTTCCTCGTATCGCGCGTAGGCATCCACGATTTCCGAAACCAGCCGGTGGCGGACCACGTCGACACTCGTCAACTCCGCGACGTGAATGTCCTCAATGCCTTCGAGGATGTCGACCGCGGCCCGTAGTCCTGACCTACTGCCGCCCGGCAGGTCGATCTGCGTAACATCGCCGGTGACAACAACTTTCGAACCGAAGCCCAGGCGGGTCAGGAACATCTTCATCTGCTCTTGAGTGGTATTTTGCGCCTCGTCGAGGATGATGAACGCATCATTTAATGTGCGACCACGCATATACCCGAGCGGCGCGACTTCAATTACCCCGGACGCCATCAACTTTGGGATCAGTTCGGGATCCATCATGTCGTGCAGCGCGTCGTAGAGCGGGCGCAAATAGGGGTCGATCTTCTCGCTCAGAGTGCCAGGCAGAAAGCCAAGCCGCTCACCTGCTTCCACCGCAGGACGGGTCAGGATGATGCGGGTGACCTGTTTGCGTTGCAACGCGTTGACCGCCTTGGCCATCGCCAAGTAGGTTTTGCCGGTCCCCGCCGGGCCGATGCCGAAGACGATGGTGTGGGCGTCGATCGCGTCGACATAGCGCTTCTGGTTGAGAGTCTTGGGCCGAATCGTCTTGCCGCGCCGCGACAAGATGTCCAGGCTCAGCACCTCGGCCGGCGACTCGTTGCCGCTACCCACCAGCATCGCCACGCTGTGGCGCACCACCTCAGGGGTCAACGGCTGGCCACCGGCGACGATCGCAATGAGTTCGGAGATCACCCGTTCGGCAAGCGCGACGTCGGCAGGCTCACCCGAGAGGGTTAGCGCGTTGCCACGCACATGCAGATCTGCAGAGAGAATGCGCTCCAGCGCGCGCAGGTTTTCGTCAGCGGAACCCAGCAGGCCCACGACGAGGTCGGGCGGAACGTCGATGCTGCTGCGAACCGAAGTTGTCGATGAATCAGCAGCGCTGGTCTCGCGGGGCGTCACGTGGTTTCTGATGCCTGCTTTCTGCGGTTTGTTCAGCGGGTTAGCGCTTTGAGTCTACCGCCGCCCGGTTTTTGCAGCGCCGAGATCGACGTCAGCGCGGAAAAACCAACGGAAATATGCACCAGCGTCAATCTCGGCGCACCTATCGTCACCGGGCGGTCCACCGCGGCGTCAGGACACCCAGCGCGCCCAGCGCGACCGCGGCCGCCGTCGACGTGCGCAGCACAGTCGGACCGAGCCGAACGGCCGCGGCACCGGCTTCGGTCAGCGCAGCGAGTTCGTCGGGAGCGATGCCACCCTCGGGCCCCACCACGATCATCACCGACTTCGCTTGCGCCAGACCAAGATCCGCGAGCTCACCTGCAGCCGACTCGTGCAGCGCCAACACGGCGCCTCCCGACGCCACCGCTTCACCGATCTGCTGCGTCAGCGTTGCCGTCGACAACACACCGTCGACCGAGGGGATGTACGCGCGACGGGATTGCTGTGCCGCAGCACGTGCGACCGCGCGCCAGCGCCGCAAACCCTTCTCGGCGCGGGCCCCTTCCCAGCGGGCCACACAACGCGCGGCTTGCCAGGCCAGCAACGCGTCAGCACCGGCTTCGGTAGCCAACTCGATGGCGAGCTCGGAGCGCTCGGCCTTCGGCAGCGCCTGCACGACAGTCGCCGGCGGCTGCGCGCGCGGTACCTGCCAGCGGTCAGACACCCTGGCCTGCAGTCCGTCTCGGCCGGTCTGCTCGACCACACAACGGGCCAGGCCTCCGACGCCGTCGCCAAGCAAGATTTGCTCGCCGCGCCGGATGCGCCGCACGGTAGCGGCGTGGAAGCCCTCGTCGCCTTCGACGACGGCCAGTTCACCGGCGTCGGGCAGCGCGTCGATGTAGAACAGGCCGGGCAATTAGCGCCCGGTAAAGGTCTCACGCAGCCGGCTGAACAATCCGCCGGCAGCGGCAGCGTGCGTCGAGCGGACTTCGGCCACGTCACGGTTGCGGTGGCTCTTGAACTCGCGCAGCAGTTCGGTGTCGCGATGGTCGAGCCGATCCGGCACCACCACCTCGACGTGCACGTGCAAGTCGCCGCGCGTACCGGAACGCAGATGCGGCATCCCGTGTCCGCGCAGGGTCGTCACCGAACCAGGCTGGGTTCCGGCGGGAATCGTGATCTCGGTCAGACCATCGAGGATTGCGTCCACGGTCACGGTGGTGCCCAGCGCCGCGTCGACCATCGGCACCGAGATCGTGCAGTGCAGATCGTCACCGTCGCGCACAAAAATGTCGTGGGGCTGTTCGTGGACCTCGACGTACAGGTCGCCCGCCGGTCCTCCCCCGGGTCCGACTTCACCTTGGGCAGCAAGCCGCACCCGCATCCCGTCGCCGACCCCGGCGGGGATCTTCACGGTGATGTCCCGGCGGGCCCGCACCCGTCCGTCGCCGCCGCACTGGTAGCACGGGTCGAGAATGACTTCGCCGACGCCGCGGCAGGTCGGGCAGGGTCGCGACGTCATCACCTGACCGAGCAGCGAGCGCTGCACGGTCTGCACCTCGCCGCGACCCCCACAGGTGTCGCATGTCACCGGCGCGGAATTGCCGTTGGTGCCGCGGCCCTGGCATCGGTCACACAGCACCGCGGTGTCAACGGTGACGTGCTTGCTGACGCCGGTCGCACATTCGGTGAGGTCTAACCGCATCCGCAGCAAAGAGTCCGAACCCGGGCGGACCCGTCCGGTCGGTCCTCGCGACGTCGTGCCCCCGCCGAAGAACGCCTCAAACACGTCGCCCAGGCCACCAAAGCCGCCGAAGCCGTTTGCTGCCGATGCCGCGTTCGCCAGCGGGTCGCCGCCCATGTCGACGATCCGCCGCTTCTCCGGGTCCGAAAGCACCTCGTAGGCGGCGCTGATCTCCTTGAATTTCGCCTGCGCGCCTTCGTCGGGGTTGATGTCGGGATGCAGCTCACGAGCGAGCTTGCGATAGGCGCGTTTGATCTCCGCATCGCTCGCGTTCTGGCTCACACCGAGCAGACCGTAATAGTCGCGTGCCACGCCTGACCTTTCTTAGGCTCTTCGCCACGGGCGCGCGTTCATCGGGCACCCAACACTTCACCGATATATAAAGCAACCGCAGCGACACTAGCGATAGTTCCCGGATAGTCCATTCGGGTGGGCCCGAGCACGCCCATACCGCCATAGACGGTGCCGGTAGTGCCGTAGGTGGTGGAGACCACCGAGGTGCCCGCCATCTGCTCGGCCTCGGTCTCGTGCCCGATGCGCACGGTCACTTTGCCGGCTTCCTGCTGCGCGGCCAGCAGCCGCAGCACCACGACCTGCTCCTCAAGGGCTTCCAGGATCGACCGCAGCGAGCCGCCGAAGTCGGCAGTGTTGCGGGTCAGGTTGGCGGTGCCGCCCAGCAGCAGCCGTTCCTCGCTGTGTTCGACAAGGGATTCCAACAGCACCGTCGCCGAGCGTCCGACCGCGTCGGACAGGCTTTTCGAGTGCCCGCCCCGGCCGTCGAGCTGGGCGGCAAGCTCCGCGACCGCAACGGATGCCGCCGATAGCTTCTTGCCCTCCAACGCTTGGCCGAGCATCTCGCGAAGCTGAGACAGCTGGTGGTCGTCGATGACGTCGCCGAGTTCGACGATGCGCTGGTCGACGCGGCCGGAGTCGGTGATGACGACCATCAGCAACCGGGCCGGGGTCAGCGCGATGACTTCCAGGTGCCGCACCGTCGACGTCGACAACGTCGGATACTGCACGATCGCCACCTGGCGGGTCAGCTGCGCCAGCAGCCGCACTGCACGTCGCAGCACGTCGTCGAGGTCGACACCGGACTCCAGAAAGCCTTGGATGGCCCGTCGCTCGGCCACTGACAGCGGCTTGACGTCGTCGCGCCGGTCGACGAATTCGCGGTAGCCCTTTTCAGTCGGGACCCGTCCGGAGCTGGTGTGCGGCTGGGTGATGTATCCCTCGGCCTCCAACACGGCCATATCGTTGCGAACCGTTGCGGACGAAACGCCGAGATTATGACGCTCCACCAGCGACTTCGAGCCGATCGGTTCCTTGGTAGAGACGAAGTCGGCGACGATTGCGCGCAGCACTTCAAAGCGACGCTCATCGGCACTAGCCATTCGTATCCGCCTTTCTAACCTGGTCCATTTTACGGTGATCACCAGCCGCAATTGCTTACCGCACCCACAGCCCCCAGGCAGTTCCGCCGGGTTAGCCTGTCCTGGATGATCTTCAAGGGCGTACGCGAGGGCAAGCCGTACCCCGAACATGGCCTGTCCTATCGGGACTGGTCACAAATTCCGCCGCGGCAAATCCGGCTCGACGAGATGGTCACCACCACGACGGTGCTGGCGCTGGATCGCCTGCTGTCGGAGGACTCCACGTTCTACGGCGACCTGTTCCCGCACGCGGTGAAATGGAAAGGCATCGTCTATCTCGAGGATGGCTTGCACCGCGCGGTGCGGGCGGCGCTGCGAAATCGCACCGTGCTGCATGCGCGGCTACTCGATCTGGATGCAGTGGCGCCCCAGGGTTAGGCGGCGATCGCAAGCGCGGCGGAGCCGGGCCCAGCGGGTCGCCGCGCGAGGCACGGTCACGTTCTTCCGCCCGCGGGTGTCGAAGTAGGTAAGACCGCCTGCAGAAGCCCTTTAGGAGGACGCTATGCCACGAATCACGGGAGTGTCCGATCGCGACGCCAAACTCGGCACCAAGATCGCCTTCTTTTTCACCAAGCGCCACTTCAAACAGATGACCGGTGGGGAAACCCCGGCAATGCTGGAGCCGCTCCGGATGTACGCCTATGTCCCCAAGCTGCTGAGCGCAATCGGCCGCCTTGAGCTGGCAGAATCGAAGATCGACATTCTCAGCCCGCGCCAACGCGCGCTCGCCGAATTGAAATCGGCGACGACGGTCAGCTGCGAGTACTGCATCGACCTCGGCTCGCAGATTGCGCGGAGTTGGGGGTTCACCGACGAGGAATTGCTGGCTATGTCGGACTACCAGAACGCGGCCTGCTTTTCCGATCTCGACAAGCTCATCCTCGAGTACGCCACCGGGATCAGCCGAACCCCGGTCGAGGTGAGCGATGAGTTATTCGATGCCCTGCGAGCACATTTCGACAATGCCCAACTGGTCGCGCTGACCCACATCGTGACGCTCGGCAATCTGCGGGGCCGCTTCAACCTGGCGTTGGGCATCGGGTCGTCCGGTTTCAGCGAGGGAAGGGTGTGCGCATTGCCGGACGCCGGTCGACGGTGACCGCGAACGCGGAGCTGGCGGAACGTTTCCAGGCGGCCCGGCCGCATCTAGGCGCGCTGGCCTACCGG
>DAIODV010000139.1:0-8990 GCA_036746615.1 Mycobacterium sp. | reverse complement strand
CCAAGGCGGGGACCAACTTCTGTACGGCCCGACCGGTTTTCGCGGAGATGTTGACCCGCTGCGCCCAGCGCAGCTGCACAAGTTCCCGGTCGATCTCGTTGTCCAGCTGATAGCGCCGCTCTTCGTCGACCAAGTCCCACTTGTTGAACGCCAACACCAGCGCTCGTCCGGCCTCGATCACCATCGACAGCACCCGCTGGTCCTGTTCGGTCAGCGGTACCGAGCCGTCGATCAGCACGATGACGACTTCGGCGGCATCGATCGCGCCGTGAGTACGCACGGACGCGTAGAACTCGTGCCCGCTGGCCTGTCCGACCTTGCGGCGCAGTCCAGCGGTGTCGACGAAACGCCAGACCTTGCCGTCCATTTCGATCAAGGAGTCCACCGGATCGACAGTGGTTCCGGCCACCTCGTGGACCACTGAGCGCTGATCGCCGGCCAGCCGGTTCAGTAGTGAGCTCTTTCCGACGTTCGGCTTGCCGACCAAGGCGACCCGCCGCGGACCGCCTTCGGTCGACGCCGCCTCGGCCACCTCTGGCAGCGCTCCGACGACCGCGTCGAGCAGATCACCCACACCGCGACCGTGCATAGCGCTGATCCCGTATGGCTCACCAAGTCCCAACGACCACAGCGCTGCGACATCGGATTCATTCCTCTCGCTGTCAACCTTGTTGGCGGCCAAGAAGACTGGTTTGCCTGAGCGACGCAGGATACGCGCAGCGGCCTCGTCCCCTGCGGTCGCGCCGACCACCGCGTCGACCACCAGCACCACCGCGTCCGCAGTGCGCATCGCCACCGCCGCCTGCTCGGCGACCAGTTGCTGCAGACCCTTGGCGTCGGGTTCCCAGCCCCCGGTGTCCTGCACAACGAACCGGCGTCCGGTCCACAGGGCGTCGTAGGAAACCCGATCCCGGGTCACGCCCGGCACATCCTGCACGACGGCCTCGCGGCGGCCCAGGATCCGGTTGACCAGCGTGGACTTGCCGACATTCGGCCGGCCGACCACTGCCACCACAGGCGGTGGCCCTGCGGCCTCGCCCTCTAAATCCTCGGCGAATTCAACTGATTCCCAGTCGCTTTCGTCGACCCATGTTCCGTCTTCGCTCACCGAACCGCCTCGCTTCGCTGCTTCACCAGCTGCAACAGGTGAGCGATTACCTCGGATTCGGTCATCGCGCTGGTGTCGACGACCTCCGCATCCGAAGCGGCTCGCAAGGGCGACACGGTTCGAGTGGAGTCCAGATGATCGCGGCGGCGTACCTCGGCCAGCACGCCCTCGTAGTCGTCGGGCATTCCGCTGGCGACGTTTTGGTCGTTGCGTCGCCGCGCCCGCGTCTCCGGCGAGGCCGTCAGGAAGATCTTGATGTCGGCGTCGGGCAGCACCACGGTTCCGATGTCGCGGCCTTCGACCACGACGTTGCCTGGGCCCTGAGCCAGGGTACGCTGCTGTTCAACCAGTCGGGTGCGGACTGCGGGAACGGCCGACACCGCCGACACCGCCCGAGTCACCGCGTCGCCGCGGATCTCCGTTGAGACGTCCTCGCCGTCAAGGTAACTGCGATCTTCAGCGGGATCGAAGCCGACCGCCAACTTGACGTTCGCCGCCGCGGCGCCGACGGCGGCCTGATCGGCGGGGTCGATGCCGGCGCGCAGCACCGCCAGCGTGACAATGCGGTACATGGCGCCGGTGTCCAGATAGCGGGCCTGCAGTGTGCGCGCCAAGCCCCTTGACACCGACGACTTTCCGGTTCCTGCCGGGCCGTCGACGGCGACGATCACACCGTTCACAATCGAACCGCTTTGTACAGATCTCCGATTTCGTTGCGGCGCAACGCACGGATGCTGCCCGGACGCTGCTCTCCCAACGACACGGTTCCGATGTCGGTGCGCACCAACGCCTGCACCGGAAATCCGGCGGCTTTGAACAAACGACGGACGATCCGTTTGCGTCCCTCGTGCAGAGTGACTCGGACCAATGTCTTGCCGGGAATTGCATCGACCACGGCAAAATCATCGACCCTTGCGGGCCCGTCGTCCAAATCGATTCCGGCCCGGAGCTTTTTGCCGAGTCCTCGCGGCACCGACCCGCCGACCGTTGCCACATATGTCTTGGGCACTTCGTAAGAGGGATGCATCAGGCGATGCGCGAGCTCGCCGTCGTTGGTCAACAGGATTAACCCCTCGGTGTCGGCGTCCAGCCGTCCGACGTGAAAGAGCTTCTGGTTGCCCCGAACCCGGTGCTCGACCAGGTCTCCGATGCAGGGCCGCCCACGGTCGTCCGACATCGTCGAGTGCATTCCCCGCGGCTTGTTCAGCGCCAAATACACAAGCGAGTCGTCGACGACCACTCGTGCCCCGTCGACGTGGATCACCGATTCGTCGGGGTCGACGCGGGTGCCGAGCTCGGTCACCACGTGCCCGTCGACCTCCACACGACCGTCGACGATCATCTTCTCGGCCAGCCGTCGCGATGCAATTCCGGCCTGCGACAAGACTTTCTGCAGGCGGACTCCCTCGGTCATTCTTCGTCCACGTCGAACGACAACGGCTGATCGTCAGAGGCCGGGCCGCCGGAAAGTTTGACGAAACGTGGCTCAGCATCGAGGGATTCGCTCAGGTCGTCGATCATGTCGACATCGGGAAGCAGCGGCGCGATGTCAGGAAGGTCGGCCAGTGAGGACAACCCCAGCCGTTCGAGGAACAGCTCGGTGGTGGCAAACGTCACCGCGCCGGTGTCGGGATCGGTGCCTGCCTCGGTGATAAGCCCGCGCGCGAGCAACGTGCGCATGACCGCGTCGACGTTGACCCCGCGGACCGCGCTTACCCGCGCTCGAGTCACCGGCTGGCGGTAGGCCACTACCGCCAACGTCTCCAGCGCGGCGCGCGTGAGCTTTGACCGCGACCCGTCGAGCAGCAGCCGCTCGACGTACGGCGCGAACCGCGCGCGGGTGTACATCCGCCAGCCGCCGCCGGTCTCTCGCAGGTCGATGCCGCTGTCGCGTTCGGTCAGCGCATCGGCCATGACCCGCAGCTTGGCGGCGACCCGATAGGCCGGCTGCTCGGTGGCCGCGGCCAGCGCCTCGACCGTCACCGGGGTGTCGACGACGAGTAACAGCGCCTCGAGCACCGCACCGAGCTCGTCGTCCTCGAGTTCCGGCGCTGTCGCGACGTCAATGCCCAAATCGGCATCAGGCTCGTCGTCGCCGAAGTCCGATTCGGGCGGCTGGTCGGTCATGAGTAGTGGTCTCGCAGTTCTTGGGCTTGTTGCGTCTCTGATTTGACTAACGCTTCGCTGGTCGGCCGTTCTCCGGTCCACGAAACCTGGAGCACACCAAGCGCTTCTGACTGGTCGAATGCTACCGCCCGCGACCGATACAGTTCGAGCAGCGCCAGGAAGCGCCCGACGATCTCGATCGGCGCCCTGCAGTCGGCGACCAGCTCCCCGAACGACGCCCATTGCCCAACGCCGCGCGTTTGCAGTAGCGACAGCAGCTGTTCGGCCTGTTCAGGCACGGACACCATCAGCTCGTGCAAATGCTCGGTCGCCACCGTCGGCACCGGCCGCGGCGTGAACGCGATCGCCGCGATTTGGGCGAAGCGCTCGGCGTCGACGCCGAGCATCACCTCGGGAAGCAGATCCTCGTAGCGGTCTTCCAGCGACACCGCGCGTGGATAGCTGCGCAGCGCCGCGGCCTCCAGTTCGGCGAACATCTGCGCGACGTGTTTGAACGCCCGGTATTGCAGCAGCCGGGCGAACAGCAGGTCGCGGACTTCCAGCAGCGCCAGGTCTTCTTCGTCGGCGACCTGCCCGGACGGCAGCAGCCGGGCGGCCTTGAGATCGAGCAGCGTGGCGGCGACGACCAGAAACGCGGTGGTCTCCTCGAGCTCTAGCTCAGGACCGATCGCACGGGTGTAGGCGATGAATTCATCGGTGACCTGATGCAACGCCACCTCGGTGACGTCGAGCCGGTGAGCGAAAATCAGCTGCAGCAGCAGATCGAACGGCCCCTCGAAATTGGTCAGCCTGACCTGGAAGCCGTTTTGGGGGGACGCCTCGCAGCTTGCTCCGTTGGTCACGCGCCGAACCGGTCGATCACCTCGCGGGCCAGCGAGCGGTAGGCGGCAGCGCCGCCGGATCTCGGTGCCCACGATGTGATCGGTTCGCCGGCGACGCTGGTCTCCGGGAAGCGGACAGTGCGGGTGATGACGGTGTCGAACACCAAGTCGCCGAAGCGCTCCAGGACACGGGCCATCACTTCGCGGGAGTTCACGGTTCGCGGATCGTAGCGAGTGATCAAGATGCCGCTGATCTCCAGCTTCGGGTTGAGCCGGTCGCGCACCTTTTCGACGGTGTCGGTCAGCAGCGCCAGACCGCGCAGCGAGAAATACTCGCACTCGGTCGGGATGATGACGCCGTCGGAGCCGGCAAGTCCGTTGACGGTGAGCAGACCCAGCGACGGCTGGCAGTCGATCAGCACATAGTCGTAGCGGTCGAGGACCGGGTGCAGGGCGCGGGCCAGCGTCTGCTCGCGGCCGACTTCGTTGACCAGCTGAATCTCGGCGGCCGAGAGGTCGATGTTGCTCGGCACCAGATCCATGTGCTTGACGCGCGTGTTCATCAGTACGTCGTCGATCGACACCCGCGGCTCAATGAGCAGATTGTGGATCGTGTGCTCCAGCTCGTAGTGCGGCACGCCGAGGCCGGCCGACAGCGCTCCCTGCGGGTCCAGGTCGACCAGCAGCACGCGGCGACCACATTCGGCAAGGGCGGCACCCAGATTGATCGTCGACGTGGTTTTGCCGACGCCGCCCTTTTGATTGCACATCGCGATGACCTTGGCCGGGCCGTGCGACGTGCGCGGCTTGGGTTCGGGGATCGCCCGTGGCGGACGTCCGGTCAGGCCGACTTCGGTGCCGCTGTCGGCGTCGTCAGACATTTCCGGCCGTGGCTGCGCGCAGAGCGGCCCGGTATGCGCGGCGTAGGGAAATGGCGGACATCGCAGGAGAGTCTAACGGGTATACGCGCCCGCGCCGGGAGACCCGCAACAACGTAACCAGCCAATTTGCGCGCGGCCCCACTATGGTGGCGGCCATGAGTCTGAAGCAGCGCATTCCGTTCTTGCGATGGTCGGTATTGCGGATGGCAAACGCGTCCCGCAACATCACCACGACGGGCCAGATCGGCGACGGACGAGAAGCCGCCGCAGTCGAATACGTGCTCAAGCACGCTCGCGCGGGCGACATCGACGACGTGCTGGCGACTATCGACCGGTTCGCCTACGAGAAGTCGCTGCTGATCAACGTCGGCGACGAGAAGGGGGCGCTGCTCGACGCCGCGGTCCGGCGTGCCGATCCGAAGCTGGCGCTCGAGCTGGGCACTTACTGCGGCTACGGCGCGCTGCGCATCGCCCGCGCCGCCCCGGCCGCCAAGGTGTACTCCGTCGAGCTTGCTGAAGCCAACGCGGTCAACGCCCGCCAGATCTGGGCGCACGCCGGCGTCGCCGACCGGGTCACGTGCGTGGTCGGCACGATCGGCGACGGCGGGCACACGCTGGATGCGCTGGCCGGCGAACACGGCTTCACCGCCGGTGCGCTCGACTTCCTGTTCCTCGACCACGACAAGGACGCCTACCTCGCGGACCTGCACAGCATCCTCGACCGGGGCTGGCTGCATAGCGGGTCGATCGTCGTCGCCGACAACGTCAAGGTGCCGGGCGCACCGAAGTACCGCGAATACATGCGTCAGCAACAAGGCACACACTGGAACACCACCAAGCACAAGGCGCACGTGGAATACCAGAGCCTGATCTCGGATCTGGTGCTGGAATCGGAGTACCTGGGCTAGCGCGCCCGCGGATGGGCTTCGGCCCAGACCTCGCGCAGCGCGTGCACGGTGACCATCGTGTAGATCTGCGTCGTGGTCACCGAGGCATGTCCCAGCAGCTCCTGAACCACGCGGACGTCAGCGCCGCCATCGAGCAGGTGGGTGGCGAACGAGTGCCGCAGCGTGTGCGGCGAGACTCCGGCGGAGATCCCGGCCCGCTCGGCGGCATCCTGCAGCACTTGCCACGCGCTTTGCCGCGACAACCGGCCGCCGCGCGCATTGAGGAAGATCGCCGGGGTTCCGCGTCCGCGGCGCGCCAACTCCGAACGTCCGCGCACCATGTAGGAGTCGAGTGCTTGCACGGCCGGCCGGCCGATCGGGACCAACCGCTGCTTGCCGCCCTTGCCGCGCAACAGCACCGAGCGGGCATGCGTGTCGATGTCGTCGACATCGAGCCCGACCGCTTCGGAGATCCGGGCACCGGTGGAGTAGAGCAGTTCGAGCAGTGCGCGGTTGCGCAATGTCAACGGCCCATCGGAGGGGCTGTCGCCGCCGGCGCCGGCCAGCAGCGCGAGCACCTGGTCGAGGCTCAGGCTTTTCGGCAGCCGGCGCCCTGGTGTGGGCGGCTTGACCGCCTGCGCCACATCGACTTCGGCCAGACCTTCGGCGGCGGCGAACCGGTGCAGCCCGCGTACCGCGATCAACGTCCGTGCCGCCGACACCGCCGATAACGGCACAACCCCGGAATCCGGATCGCCGCGCCGCAGTGCCACCAGGAATTCGCTGACATCGTCCTCGCAGACCTTGGCCAGGTCGTCGATGCCGCGCAGCGTGAGGTGCTCGAAGTAGCGGCGCAGGTCGCGGCGATAGGAGCTCAAGGTATTGGCCGCCACGCCTCGCTCGATAGTCAGATGATCGAGGTAGCCCTGGACCTGGGTCTCCAGCGGCGCCGCCAGCGTCGTCACGTGCTGGCCTGCCGGGCAGCGAAAGCCGTCGACCTGTCCACCCACGGCGTGTCCACCGGCCGCGGTTTCGCGACACCTTCCCTGACTGCGTATGCGGCTAAAATCCCTGCTACCGCAAGGGAATTAACGATCTCACCGCTGAATACCCGGCGGAGCGCCTCTGCGATCGGGTACCACTCCAACGTCATGTCGGCTTCTTCGTCATGGGCCTCGGGCCGGTCAACCTGAGTCAAACCGGTTGCCAGATAGACCCGCACGGATTCGTCGCTGAAACCGGGCGTGGAGTCGAGGTCCACCAAGACCTGCCACGTGCGGGCTTCCAGGCCGGCCTCCTCACGCAATTCGCGCGCGGCGGTCAGATGCGCGGCTTCGCCGTTCACGTCGAGCAATCCGGCGGGCAACTCCCATAGCCGTCGACCAAAGGGATGGCGATACTGGTAGACCATCGGAAGGCGGCCGTCGTCGTCCATCGCGACGACAGCCACCGCGCCGTAATGCTCCACGACCTCGCGGGTGACAAGCTTGCCGCCGGGCATCCGGACTTGGTCTTTGCGCAGCGCGAAAATCTTTCCGGTATGCAGGGTTTCGGACGACGTCGTCTCGAAATTGTGCTCAGCCACGGGCAACTGGTTCGGGCTCGGATAGCGACTGGTCTAGCCCGTCATGTTGCTCACTGCCGTTGGATGGCTGCTCAGGTATCTCCACCGGAAGACGCTCGGCGGCCTTGTAGTCGATAGCCGCACCGACGAAGCCGACGAACAACGGGTGCGGACGAGTCGGCCGGCTCTTCAACTCGGGGTGGGCTTGGGTGCCAACCACGAACGGATGCATCTCCGGCGGGTATTCAACGAATTCCACCAGGTGGCCGTCGGGAGACGTTCCGGAAAACTTCAGGCCGCTTTCGGCGATGCGGTCCCGGTAGGCATTGTTGACCTCGTAGCGATGCCGGTGCCTCTCTGACACCTGCGTCGACTGATACGCCTGGGCCACAATGGAATCCGGCTCGAGCACCGCGGGATACGATCCCAGGCGCATGGTGCCGCCGAGATCGGCCTCCCCGGCGACGATCTCCTGCTGATCGGCCATCGTGGAGATCACCGGGTCTGGTGTCGCCGGTTCGAACTCGGCGGAATTGGCTTCCGTCAGGCCGACCGAACGAGCCGCCTCGATCACGATGCACTGCAAACCAAGACACAGGCCCAGTATCGGCAGACCCCTGGACCGTGCGTGTCGGATGGCTCCGATCTTGCCCTCGATTCCGCGGATGCCGAACCCACCGGGAATCAGCACCCCGTGGACGTCGTCGAGCAACGCCGCGGCGCCGCTTGTCGTTTCGCAGTCGTCGGAACCGACCCAGCGGATTTCCACCTTTGCCTTGTGTTTGAACCCGGCCGCCCGAAGCGCTTCGACGACCGACAGGTAGGCATCCGACAGGTCGACGTACTTGCCGACTAACGCGATTCGGACCGTTTCTTGTGGATCGTGCACGCGGCGCAGCAAGTCGTCCCATTCGGTCCAGTCGACGTCGCGGAACGGCAGGTTGAGCCGGCGCACCACATAGGCGTCAAGCTCCTCGCGGTGCAACACCTTCGGGATGTCATAGATCGACGGCGCGTCAGGCGTGGAGATGACGCCGTCGATGTCGACGTCACACATCAGCGCGATCTTGTTCTTCAGCGGCTCAGGAACATCGCGGTCGCAGCGCAGGATCAGCGCATCCGGCGTGATACCGATGCTGCGCAGCGCCGCCACCGAGTGCTGGGTCGGTTTGGTTTTCAATTCGCCCGACGGCGCCAGATACGGGATCAGTGACACGTGCAGGAAGAAGACATGCTCTCGGCCGAGATCATGGCGAACCTGCCGGGCTGCCTCGAGAAAGGGCTGAGACTCGATATCGCCTACCGTGCCGCCGATTTCGGTGATGACGACATCCGGGCGGTTCCCGTCGGCATCCGGCTCGGCCATCGCCAGGATGCGGCTCTTGATCTCGTCGGTGATATGCGGGATCACCTGGACGGTGTCGCCGAGGTACTCGCCGCGGCGTTCCTTGGCGATCACAGTCGAATACACTTGCCCGGTAGTGACATTCGCCGAACCGGACAAGTCGCGGTCAAGGAAGCGCTCGTAGTGGCCGACATCCAGGTCGGTCTCGGCGCCGTCTTCGGTGACGAACACCTCACCGTGCTGGAACGGGTTCATGG
>DAIODV010000138.1:8653-9010 GCA_036746615.1 Mycobacterium sp. | reverse complement strand
AAGGTCGGGGCGCCGGTGTTGATGAAGGGGGACGTTGATGTCGTGGGACTTCTCCACGGAGCCCGAGTTCCAGAAGAAGCTCGACTGGGTTGACGAGTTCTGCCGGGAGAAGGTCGACCCGCTCGACTACGTCTTCCCGTACGCGGTGCGCTCGCCGGACCCCGTGGTCAAGGCCTACGTGCGCGAGCTCCAGCAGGAGGTGAAGGACCAGGGTCTGTGGGCCATCTTCCTCGACGAGGAGCTGGGCGGCCCCGGCTACGGCCAGCTCAAGCTGGGCCTGCTCAACGAGGTCATCGGGCGCTACGCCGGCGCGCCGCAGATGTTCGGGGCGGCCGCGCCCGACACCGGCAACATGGA
>DAIODV010000138.1:0-8623 GCA_036746615.1 Mycobacterium sp. | reverse complement strand
CCCTGCTCAACCAGGACATGTTCTCGGCGTACTCGATGACCGAGCCCCAGGGCGGCAGCGACCCCAACCTGTTCAAGACCCACGCCATGCGCGACGGCGAGGAGTGGGTCATCAACGGTGAGAAGTGGTTCACGTCCGCGGGCCGGGTGGCGGACATCCTCTTCGTGATGTGCACCAACGGCATGTTCGTGGTGCCACGCACCACCCCGGGTGTGGAGATCATGCCCGAGCCGCGCAACCACAACCACATCATCTACAGGGACGTGCGGGTCCCTCTCGACCACCTGCTCGGACCCGAGGACGGCGCCAAGGTGCTGGCCCAGCGGCGCCTGGGCGGCGGCCGCATCCACCACGCCATGCGCACCATCGCCCAGTGCAAGCTGGCCTTCGACATGATGTGCGAGCGGGCCCTCAGCCGCGAGTCGCACGGCAAGATCATCGCCGAGCACCAGATGGTGCAGGAGAAGATCGCCGAGTCCTACGCCGCCATCAGGATGCTCCGGCTCTTCGTGCTCGAGACAGCGTGGAAGATCGACCAGTACAACGACTACAAGGCTGTTCGTGCCGACATTTCGGCGGTCAAGGCGATGATGCAGAAGGTCTTGCACGACGTGTCCGCGCGCGCACTGCAGCTACACGGATCGCTTGGTGTAACCCACGAGATGCCGTTTGTCCAGCACCTGGTGGAGTCCTTCGTACTCGGACTGGCGGACGGGCCGACCGAGGTGCACAAGGTGACGCTGGCACGGCTGTTGCTCAAAGACCGCACACCCGCACCGGATTTGTTTCCGTCCGAGCACTTGTTGCGACTGCGTGAGGAAGCCGAGGCGAAGTTCGCCGACAAGCTCGCCGACATTCCACGCGGCTAACTCAGCCAGCCGATCTCACGCAGGAATGGCTGCGTATGAGCGATCCGGCCGGTCATCGATTTCGGATCGCCGGTGCACAGCATCAGCGCGGTCTGGGTGATGAGCTCGATGTCCTCGGTGTCGGTCTTCGCCAGGTCGAGCGTGCCGGCGCCAGGAGTCGCCACTGGATTGGAAGGCGCGGCGGCATTAACGGCGATGCCATCGGTATAGAGCTCTGCCGCAAGGCTTTTGGTGAGCCGGTTGAGCGCTGCTTTGACGGTGCCATACACCCCGAATCCCGCCGCCTGGTCGAAGTCGGAGAACGGCGGGCCCTCAGGAAGATCACCGCCCACCGAGGTGACGTTGAGCACCCAACCGCGCCCGCGTTCGCGCATGGCAGGGATGGCCAATTGGGTCAGATGCAACGGCGCCACCACATGCATCTCGATCATCAGACGCAGGCGCCGTTCCGGGAACCCATCGAGGGGCCGAAGAAACGTCACCGCGGCGTTGTTGACCAGAATGTCTGGCGCACCAACGCGTTCGACCATCTCAGCGAAGAGCCGTTCGCGATCTTCGGGCTTCGACAAGTCTGCCTGGATAGCGATCGCGGACCCGCCAGCCGCCGTGATCTCCTCGAGCGTCTGTTGAAGCGAACCCTGGTATTTGGGATCGGGTTCCAGGGTGCGCGCGGTGATCCCGACCGTGGCGCCTTCGGCGGCCAATCGCTGCGCGATTGCCTTCCCCAGGCCGCGGCTGGCGCCCGTTACCAGAGTCACCTTGCCTGCACAGACTCCTGTCACGTCCGACCCCGCCTCCTCGCGCACGAGAACGGCTTCTCTATTTCGGAGAATGCCGTTATCCAGCTGGAGCGAGTATAGGCAGCGCGGTCCGGTCCATCGCAGTGCTTCGGCCACCGCTCTTTCCTGAGCGTCAGGCCAGATTGTCTCAGGGAGGTACTGGACCCGCGTCCAACAAAATCGCAGCTAGAACGGCTATTGACGCAGCGTCAGGCCTGTGACCTGGTTCGATACTCGACTGGCGCGTGCCTGGGAGTCTGCTGGAAGTCTGAGATTTCTCCAAACAATGTATTGACTATCAATATTACCTCCGAGTAGGTTCCTGTGACGTTACTCACGGGTAATGAACACACGTTAAAGGAGAAGCCTGTGAATCGTCGCTTGATACTTGCTGGGCTGGCCGCCACTGGCGGGCTGGTGACTACCGCGTTTCTGCAGGTGGCGGCCGCCGCCGCCGACACCGCCGGTGCGGACGCGTTCACCATCGGCGGCTTCACGTTCGACCCCATCAGCGCGAGCGGAGCCGAGGGCTTTGACCCCGTCCCACCCCTCGTCGGCGCTCCACCGTTCCTGGAAATCGGCGGCGGGACACCGCTCGGCATCCTCGAAATCGCTCCGCAAAACTTCGACGTGTTCGACCCCACAAGCGGCGCCGACCTGGGGAGCATCGGGACAGGCCAGACCGTGACGGACCTATTCGGACTGATCAACTCCGAGTTCACCGTCGAATCCGTGACCCCGGTCGCTGGCGGAAGCGCTGCGGATCTACCCACAGTGGGATCGGTGTATGACGCACTGAACCTCGGCAACGGGTACGAGAACATCTACACCGCGATCCCGGGCGCAAACGGCGCACCCGACACCGTCACCGACATGCTGATCACGCCGAACGGCGACATCAACCTGGACTCGCTGTTCGGCAGCTTCGACGCCGCCGCGCCACTCAACCCGGGCGACGCATTCACCGGTTTGGAATCAGGCGACAGCGGCATCGGTCCAGACGCGTTCACCATCGGCGGCTTCACCTTCGACCCCGGAGCTAACGGCTTTGACACCATCCCCGCGCTCACCGCTTCTCCGCCGCTATTGGACATCGGCGGTGGGACGCTTGAGGGCAGCTTCTTCAATTTCCAAAACCTCGATGTCTACACCGGAACCGGCTCTGCCGCAACCGAAGTCGGGACGATCAACACCGGCGAGAATGTGACGGACTTGTTGGGCTTTACCAACACTGAGTTGGTTGTCCAAAGCGCCACCCCGATCGGAGGTGCCACTGCCGCGGACTTGCCGACAGTCGGATCGGTCTACGACGCGTTCAACTTCGGCAACGGGTACGAAAACGTCTACACCGACATCCCGGGCACGGCCGGTGCAGACGGCACCGTCACCGACACTTTGGTGACGCCCTTCGGCAACGTCAACCTGGATTCGCTCTTCGGCGGCGTCGATGCCGCAGCCCCGCTCAACCCGGGCGACGCCTTCACCGGTTTGGAGGCCGGCGACAGCGCCATCGGTGCCGACGCTTTCAGCATCGGTAACACCACCTTCGACCCCACCCTTGCGGCCGGAGGCGAGGGCTTCGACCCTGTCGCCCAACTCACTGCTGCTCCGCCGTTCTTGCAGATCGGCGGCGGTGCGCTGAACCTTGGCCCCGGTTTTGGTTCGGTACCGCTTGCGGCACAAGAGTTCAACGTCTACGACGGGAGCGCGGCAAGCGACCAGATCGGAAGCATCAACACCAGCGAGGCGGTGACCAACCTGTTCGGCCTCACCAACACGGAGTTCACCGTCGACAGTGTCACCGGCACGTCCTCGGCTCTGCCGACAGTGGGTTCGGTCTACGACGTCTTCAACTTCGGCGACGGGATCGAGAACGTCTACACCGCAATCCCGGGTGTCGCCGGCGCCGGCGATACCGTCACCGACACGTTGGTGACGCCGTTTGGCGACTTCAACCTGGACTCGCTGCTCGGTGCCATCGACGCAGTTGTACCGCTGGACCCGGGCGATGCCTTCACCGCTGGGCTTGACGCGGCGTCCGCTGCCGCCACGTCCATCGACCCGCTGGCGTTCCTCGGGCTCTGATCAGCAAGACCAAACATCCCAGGCCCTAGCGGTCTGGGATGTTTGGTGTTTACCGTTGCGTTGTGGTCCACACGAAGTCCGACACCGTAGAGCGTTATCTGGCGTGCCTGGCAGTCAACGATTGGGATGGCCTCGCGGCCACCATTGCCGAGGACGACTTGGTCCGGGATGGTCCTTATTGCGATGTGGTCGAAGGCAAGCAGCGGTACCTGAAGTTCCTCCAGGGCGTGTTCGCCTCGCTGGAGGGTTACCGGTTGGACGTGAAACGGATCATGCGTGCCCCGGATCGGGTGAGCTACGTCGAGCTGAGCGAGACTTTCGACATCGACGGCGTCCCTACCGAATACCCCGAATGCCTTGTGTTCGAGCAGAATCCGGACGGCTTGATCAACCGCGTCAGCGTATTCATCAAACAAGTGAATACGTAATACTCAGGCGTCGCCGCCGCCCATGACAGCGGCCTGGGCTTGAATCATGAAGTTGACGGCTTCGTTGCGCGTCACCGAGGACAGCAACTGTACGGCGGCGCGCATCATGTCGCCCACCATCAAAGTCGGCCCGTTGCTGAGGTTCTCGAATGCTTCGCTGATGACCTGGTCGACACTGGCGGTATCCGGTGGCGTCTGGTCTTCGGAACTGAGCACCCCGCGGCTGTGTTCGAGACGGCGCAGTGCAGGCGTGTCGGTCTTGCCGAGAATCAGGCCGAGCACGTCAACGCCTTTGTCGTGCAGCTCGCTCCACAGCGCTTCCGCGAAGACCATGTCGAACGCCTTCGTGGCGCCGTAGGCGACCATGTTTGGCCCACCGGCGAGCCCGGCGCCCGACCCGAACAACACGATTCCCCCGCTGCCTCGCTGCACCATCGCCGGCGCGAAATGATGACACAGCTGCATCGGCACCATGCAGTTGCGATGCACCATCGCCTCGGCCGTGGTTATCGGGTTGGCCAGGAACGGCTCGAAGTTGGGGTCGGCTCCTGCGCAGTACACCAGAAAGCCGATATCGAGATCGCGGGTGGCATCGGCGATCACCGACGCCGCGTCATGCTCGGCGAGATCGACTGCCAGCGCCCGGGTTTCGACCCCAGTCCGGGCTGTGATCCCTGCGGCAACCTCGTCGAGCACTGCCTGGCGCCGCGCCACCAACACCACATTGACGCCACGCTCGGCGAGCGCCTCGGCGAAGGCAGCACCCACGCCGTCGGAGGCGCCGGCCACCAGCGCCCACGGCCCGTACTTGGCCGCGAACGTCATGTTGGCACACCGACGGTTGCGACTCGCACCGCGGTGAAGCGGCGGCGGGCGATCTGCCATCCGGTATGGCCGCGGACCAGTTCGTCGTCGTAGTAACCGATTCCGTTCACGCCGGACTTGTTGTCGTCCATCATGATCAGCGCGTCGACATAGGTCCGCGCCTGGGCCGAGTCGCCGTCGACGGTGATCACCTGGTTCGTCAAGCGGTGCAAGGTGTGGCCTGCCAGCGCGTGTGTCTTGTCCATGAAGTCGGTCACCGCGTCGACGCCTTTCCAGGAGCCGATTTCGCCGTAGTCGAGTTCGCAGTCGTCGGTGAATACCGTGCGGAACAACGGCCAGTCGCGCCGATCGATCCCGGTGGCATAACGCGTCAGGACATCGGCGATGTCCTGACGATCTTCTCGTTCGCTCACAACACATCTCCGTTCGGATGGACGACGATTCGTGGCGGGCCGTCGGAGGCTCGGGCCAAGTCCAGGCCGTCGGGCACCTCGTCGAGACTAATGATCGCTCCGACGCTCGGGAGCGGATCCAGCTGTCTGGGGGATCCGACCAGGTGAACAACGCGTGATGGGAGTTTGCCGGTCCCTTCTCGTAAGGTTCGCAGTATGTCGCAGCGCCAGGTTTGTCGCACACCTGGTGCGGTCTCCTCGCTTGGGCTGCGCCTGGTGTGGTGCCCGAGATACCGACGCCGAGTTCTCAGGGGCCGCATACCGCCCCGCTGCGCCAACCGTCAGCGGATTGATTCCGTCGGACGACGAGTGGCACCAGCGGCGAGGCGAAGCGAATGACGGCCGCGCGGACCGTCTGGCTTGACGTCGGCGAGGCGGTGGGTGAGCCTGCGTCCCTCGCTGCGTCGTACTACCCTGCGGCCACACCGAATCCGATCGTCTTGGTCTGCCTGCCCGGCGGCACCTATAACCGTGCCTACTGGCACTTGGATGTCGCCGGCCACCCGGGATACAACTTCGCCGAGTACGCCGCCGAGCACGGGTATGCCGTCGTGGCGATCGATCCGCTAGGCACCGGCGAAAGCAGTAAACCGGTCCGCGATATCGGGTTGCACGACATCGCCGCAGCACTGACGTGCGCGCTGGACGCACTGCCTGAAATCACCGGCAGCACAGCATCTCCCATTGCCGTCGCGCATTCTTTGGGTGGTTACCTCGCGATCTTGCAACAGGCCGCTCGCCCCAGTTATGCAGGGCTTGCCGTCCTGGGCTGCACCAACCAACACGTCGCGCCACTGAACCTCGACCCGGATTTCATCGCCGCGGCCGCCACACCGCATGGCCGCAAGGTATTGGCCAATCAGTTCGCCGGCCTGATCCCCGAGCCATACACCGAAGCCGTTCGGGACTTCCAGCAAGCCTGGTTCCACCTACCTGACGTCCCTGCGGAAGTGCTCGAGGCGGATGACAGTATGACCAGGTCCGTTGTGCCGCGCTGCTTTTCGGCGGGAGCGATTCCAGGTGTGGTGAGCGAGGAAGCAGCGCTGGTGGACGTGCCGGTCCTGCTCGGCTACGGCGAAGTCGATGTGTCACCCGACCCCGGCGCTGAGGCACGGTTCTACGCACGAAGTACCGACATCACCACGCTGGTTGTTCCCGGCAGCGCGCACTGCCACAACATGGCCTCAACCCGCCACCTGCTCTGGCGACAACTGCTCGAGTGGGCCGGGCGCATCGGCCGCTAGTCATAGAGGAGCTTTTCGGATGGATCTTCAGCGGGTCAGCGACGAACTGGAAATCACCGCACTGCTCAATAGGTACGCCCGCGCCGTCGACACCAAGGATTGGGAGTTGTATCGATCGGTGTTCACCGGCGATGCGCACATCGACTACTCGTCGGCGGGCGCCATCGCCGGCAGCCGCGACCAGGTCGCCGACTGGCTCGCGGAGGGATTCGCCGCGATTCCGATGTCCATGCACTACATCACCAACATCGAAAGTGATATCGCCGGCGACTCCGCACAGGTGCGCGCGATGTTCTACAACCCGATGCAGCTGCCGGGGATGACTGAGCTCAGTTATTGCGGTGGCTACTACCACCACGAGTTGGCTCGCACCGCCGACGGCTGGCGCAGCCGCAGCCTGCGGGAAGACACCGTCTGGTTCCTCAACGCCCCAGGCTCCTAGGTTCACGACTTGTTATATGGGCTAAATACTTGTTATGCTAACTAAGTAACCCTGATCAAGAACTATTAGGAGCACGCAATGCCGCGCACCGACAACGACACCTGGGACCTCGCGACCAGCGTAGGAGCAACAGCGACGATGGTCGCCGCCGCGCGCGCGATCGCCACCAAGGCCGACAATCCCCTGATCGACGACCAATTCGCCGAGCCGCTGGTCCGAGCGGTCGGCGTGGACTTCCTGACGAAGTGGGCCGCCGGCGACCTGTCCTCCGCCGAGTTCGACGACGACGAGTCGAGCTGGAAACTCCAGCAGATGCCCGACGCGATGGCCGTGCGCACCCGGTTTTTCGACTCGTTCTTCAAAGAGGCGACGCAGGCCGGAATCCGCCAGGCGGTGATCCTGGCTTCCGGCCTTGACGCGCGCGCCTACCGGTTGGACTGGCCCTCCGGTATGACGGTCTTCGAGGTCGACCAGCCTCAAGTCATTGCTTTCAAGACCACGACGCTGGCTGATCTGGGCGCACAGCCGACAGCCGATCGCCGCGCTGTCGCGGTCGACCTCCGCAACGACTGGCCGGCCGCGTTGATCGAGGCGGGTTTCGACCACACCCAAGCCACCGCGTGGATCGCCGAGGGACTGCTCGGTTATCTGCCGCCCGAAGCCCAAGACCGCTTGCTGGACCACATCTCCACGCTCAGCGCAGCCGGTAGCCGACTGGCCACCGAGGCTATCCCGGACATGTCGGATGTCGACCACGAGCAGGCGCGGGAAATGATGCGCAAGGCCACCGAGAAATGGCGTGCGCACGGTTTTGACCTCGAGTTCTCCGAACTCGGATACGAGGGCGATCGCAACGACGTCGCCGTCTATCTGGACACGTTGGGTTGGCACTCGACCGGAACGCCGATGAGTCAACTGCTGGCGGACAACGGGCTTGCGCCGATCCCACAGGGCAACGACTCTGTATCGATGGCCGACACTATCTACTACACCTCGATCAAGTGACCAGGTTGACGGTGACACCGCAACGTCGGGGGTTCAACGAAGCGGTCACGCGGTTCTGGAGTTTCGCCGCCCCGGCCTACAACCTGCCGTTTCTGCAGCAGTGGGTTTACCGGCCTGCGCACGACGAAGTGATCGCGCAGCTCCGCACGCACTCCTCTGCGCAGGTAGCTGACATCGCTTGCGGCACAGGCATCTTGGCCGATCGAATCGAATGCGAACTGCATCCCGAACAGGTCTACGGCATTGACATGTCCGAGGGCATGCTAAACCAGGCCCGCGCCCGCTCGACGAGTGTGCAGTGGCTGCGTGGTCCCGCCGAGCAACTCCCGTTCGACGACGAGACGCTCGACGCGGTCGTGACGACGTCGGCGTTTCACTTCTTCGACCAACCGGCTGCGTTGCGCGAATTCCACCGGGTGCTCTCCCCTGGCGGGCTGGTGGCGGTCGCAACGCTCAGTGCGCGCCAACTCCTTCCGCAGGGCCCGGCGACAAGC